>CANRDZ010000020.1 GCA_947629465.1 uncultured Bacilli bacterium
AGCACCAGATAAGACAGCATCGATATCTTGGAGAGCCGCATCAGGTGGTACTAATGGTGTAAATGGTTACGAATGGCAGTATTCAAGTAATGGTGGTTCTAGTTATAGCAGTGGAGGTACTACCACTGGAACATCGGCATCATTAAATCTTGGTAGTCACGGATTTGTAAATGGTAGCAGATTAAAAGTAAGAGTTAGAGCATATACAACAGTAAATGGTTCTAACTTCTATAGTGGATGGGCGGAATCAAGCACTACCACCACATCTTTTGTAGCACCAGGAAATCCAACTGGTCTATCATTAACCTACAATCAAACAGAGCCAATACCTAATTGTACATACTCGGCAAGTTGGAATGCTCCTTCAAGTACTGGCTCTAATGGTATTAGTGGCTATGAAATTCAATGGTTAAAGAATAGTTCTAACTTCGGAAGTAGTATTGATACTTCGAGCAGAAGTAATAATAAAACTACTACAGAAAGTAGTATTACTCCTGGTGATAAGATATCATTCAAAGTTAGGGCTTATACAATAGGTAAAGGAAGTAAATATTATAGTAGATGGACTACTTCAAGTGCTATAACAATATTAAGTGATAAATTCATATATACATCTACTAACGGAGGAGCTTTAGATAAACATAAAGCATATATCAGCGTAAATGGAGCAGATTTTAAAGAGATTAAAAAAGAAAAATTATTAGTCATAAAATAAGAATAAGGAGGAGATAAGATTGGAAACATTTACGGCGCTAGTAATAGCAGTAACAGCATTAGTCTCCGCACTGGCGGGATTATTCATTTCATTAGTAAAAGCAAAAAGTGCTATAGAAGAATCAATACCAAAGAAACTTAAAAAACAGAGTACTATTAACTTAGAAATAATGAAACATATGGAAGACCTAAAAGAAAAACTTGGAGCAGATAGGGTACAGGTATACGATTTCCATAATGGAGGTCACTATGCCAATGGAAGGAGTGCCTTGAAACTATCTTGTACATATGAGGTAGTTAGGGCAGGAGTAAAACCATTCCAACACGAATTACAATGTATACCAATAAATTGCATACCAACTTTTGTTAATACATTATTAAAAGATAATGATATCGAAGTAAAAGACATAGAAGATATAAAAACGAATATGCCTAGTGCTTATGATATCAAAATACATCAAGGTCTTAAAAGTTTCTATGATATAGTTATCAATAATAAATACAATGAACCTATTGGTTTTATAGCAGTTCAATACACTAACCATTACAAAAAATCATATAATATAAATGAGAAGAACGATATATTAAAGTTAAAGTTCTTCTTAGAAGATAACTTAGATAAAATGGTAGATGAAAGGAGGTAGTTGAAATGGATTTCGAAATTACCGTAGAAATCATCATAGCAATAGTTACGGCAGTAGTAACTGGGGTATTAGGAGTTTTCTTTAAAGATAATATAGTACCTTCAAGATATATTCCTATTCAAAACCTAATTATAGGTGCCATTGCAACTGTAATAACTATCTTTACTGGTCTGATAAGTAATCCGTTAATTGCTGGCTTGATATGCTTTGGGGCATCATTCGGAGTGGCAGGATTATATGACTTAGTACATACACCAACTAAAAAATCAATATATAAATAGATAAGGAGGTATCAAAATGGAAGAAGAAAAGAAAGTTACTGAAGAAGCAGTAGCAGAAGAAGAAGTACAAACTACTTTCAATGAAGATGGATTAGATGTCTTATGCGAAGGTGAAGGATGTATAGTCGAAAATGAAGAGGAGGTTGATTCAGATGCAAATGAGAACTAGTAAGCCAAGTGGCAATAAGTTTTACATTACTAAAAGCGCTGGAGGATATTCAACTTGCGTATTAGGTTCTCCAACAGATAAGAATGCTAATGTATTAGCAAACTGTGTTGGATATGCTTGCGGAAGATTTAATGAAATCATTGGTTCGATGAAATATCCTAGTCTTAATTGTAATGCAGAAAACTTTATCGAAAGAGCTAAAAACACTTATGGGTTAAAGGTAGTTCCATATCCAACTCTAGGTGGTATTATGGTTTGGCAAAAGGGCGCTACATTATCAGGTAATGATGGTGCAGGTCACGTAGCAATAGTAGAAAGAATTGATAGTGCTAATCAAATCTATACTTCAGAGTCAGGTTATGGTTCAAGTGCCTTCTGGAACTCAATAAGAACTAACTCAAACGGTAGATGGGGCTTAGGCTCAGGATATACATTTAGAGGTTGTATTGTTAACCCAGCAATAGGAGATGTTCATTATGTAACACCTACACCAACTCCAACACCATCTAAAAAATCAGTAGATGAAATTGCTAAAGAAGTAATTCGTGGAGATTGGGGTAATGGTGATGATAGAAAGAATAGATTAACTGCCGCAGGTTATAACTATTCAGAAGTACAAGCTAAAGTAAATGAATTGTTGGCAGGTAATAAACCATCTCCAGCACCAGCTCCTAGTTATGATTTATTAACAGCAGTTAAGAAAACCATAAGAGGAGATTATGGAAATGGTCAAGCAAGAAAGAATGCTTTAGGTAGTCATTATGATGAAGTTCAAAGACAAGTTAACTTAAATATTCAGCACGGAACAACTCGTTGGGATAACATAAAATTATATTAAAATAGAAAGAAATAGTTAAAAAATCCATCAATTCGATGGATTTTTTTTTTATGAAATTAAATGAATTTTAATTTATGCCTTGATTTATCCATAAAAATATCTTATAATATATTATGAGGAAAGGGAAATATGCAACAAACCTTTCCGGAAGGGAGATAGAGATATGAGATTTATTAGGTACAACGCTAACCCTAAAGATTGGAAAACAGGAGATTGTGTGGTTAGAGCTTGTGCAGTTGCAAATCAAATAACGTGGGAGGAGGCTTACGAAGAACTTTGTAACATAGGTAAAAAGAAATGCAGGATGCCAAATGATGATTGTACGATTGAAGCATTTCTAAAAGAAAATGGCTTTATTACAATGAAGCAAGAAAAAGATGTAAATGGTAATTGGTTAGATGTAGAACAATTGATTGAAGCACATCCAGATGATATTCTAGTTATTAGAGTAGCCCATCATTTAACAGTATCCATTAAAGGAGTATTGATAGATACTTGGAATTGTTGTGCTAGCAAGACTGGAAGATTCTATGTTAAGATGTTACCTAAAAATGAAGAAGGAGAGATTATTAGATACCTTCAATTCTTAGATGAAAATAAAATGAAAGTGAGAGTGAGATTATAATGATAGAAAGAATTAAAGTAGGTATGAATATGAAAAAGAAGATATATGATATTGGTGGGAATTCCTATATGGAATTCTCCGACATAATAAATCAATTGTATAAGTTCCCACAAGCAAAAGCAAAAGTAGCAAATGTGGCAAGGACAATTGAGAACTTAGTTTGGAATGACCACGAAGTAACAAATGCCTACTATGATTGTTTAACTGGAGAAATAGAATTAGAGTTAAATGAAAATGAATATAAGATATGTCCTAGCTGTGGAAAAGGTTATTCAGACTACCCAGCATTATCTAGAAAAGATAACAAGACAGAGATATGTCCTGAGTGTGGTAGTAAGGAGGCATTGAATGAATTCTTTAAAAGTCAAAAATAAAATAACATTAGAGATTTCGAGATATGTTGATAAGGACTTTGAGTGTAAAGACTCAGTCCTTACCATTCATATTGATAATGCTATGATTCAAAAGACCGGAATGGAAGCAGAATCAATCTACAGTATGGTTAAAGATATTGTGGAACAAGATTATTCAGATATTGAATTTGAGGAGGATAAAGATGATATTCAAAATTGAATTAGAACCACTAGAAGAAAATGAACTTTATATAAAAGCTGATACGGCAAGCGAACTAAAGAAAAAACTTAAGAAGAGAATAGAAGATATGATACACTTTAAGATATCAGTAGTAATGGAGGAGGTTAAGAAGAATGAAGAAAAATAATGATAACCATCCCATTTATACTAGGCATTCATTATTTGATTTAGTACAACCCAATAAATCGGAGACAGAACAAAAAGTCGCATATACGCGAGATATGCAACCCAAAATCGAGAATAAAGATAGGGAATCTAATAAAGATGGGATAATTAGTAGATATCACCCCGATGATTTATCTGATAGATTTATCGTAGTAATGAACGGGAGAGAATATGCTACTAAGTTCTATGATAAGAAAACAGATACATTTACTGGAGCATCTATGTTAGGAATATATAATTGTAATCAATACTTTGATAGAAGCATCCTGCCTGATTATGAAGATGGTAATTATTTTATGAAAGGGGCAAATAAAAATGAATGATAAATTATCAGATACGATGAAGAAACTTTTAGAGTTATCTAAAAGGGGAGTAGATGGCGAGAAAGAAAATGCCGAAAAGTTATTAACTAAAATGATGAAGAAATATCATATTAGTAAAGAAGACTTGGAAAAAGAAGATATTAAAGAATTCAAAATCGTGTATAAAGATTCTTTCGATGAGAAATTATGTTGCCAAGTTTATTATAAAGTAACTAAGAATTTATCTTATCGAAAGATGAGAGATAATAGATATAGAACTTTAATATTCGAAATGACCGATGCTCAGTTTATTGAGTTTCAATATCAACTTGAAATATATAGAGAGAAATGGAATCAAGAACTTGATATCTTTATGGAGGCATTTATTGGTAAGAATGATATCTATCCAAAACTAACGGAAGAAGAAAGAAAAGAGATTGAAAAACAAGTTGGAAAAAATAAACAAGAAAGACCTGATTGGAATAGAATGAGAAAAGTTTCTGCTATGGCAATGGGTATTGATTTCAACTCTGTAAATAAAGCAATAGAGAATAAATAACGTATAATACTTATGGGAGGTTATGCTCAATGATGTATTTAAGATATGATAAATCAATAAAATGCAAAAGTGATTACTCAGTATTTATCAGTTTTAAATGGAACCAATCATACATAGATATGGTTAAAAGTATTCCTGGAAGGCAATGGGTTGAAGAAACTAAAGAGTGGGAAATACCTTATGCTTATGACTATATGCTAGATAGTTTTGGTATACAACTAATAGAAACAAACCCAAGACCAACAATAAAAGAAAAACCACCGGTTATACTAGATGCTAATGAATTCAAAACTAAACCTTACAATTATCAATTAGATGGAGTTATGTATGGATTAACTCACGATGATTGGATATTGGGAGATGTTCAAGGTTTAGGTAAAACAAAGCAGATGATTGATTTAGCGGTATACAAAAAGAATCACGAAGGAATGAAACATTGTTTAATAATATGTGGTGTTAATAATCTTAAGTATAACTGGGTAGAAGAAATAGCAACTCATAGCGATGAAGATTCTATTATTTTAGGATATCGTAAAAAGAATCAAGAGCCAACTACTGAGAATAAGATTAAAGATTTAAAGAGCTGTCCGGAACCATTCTTTTGGATAACTAATATAGAAACTATTAGAGCGAAGAAGATAGCACCTAGAAGATATGATTATGGGGTTGCTGATATAATCAATGAACAAATAAGAGCTGGTAACATTGGGATGGTAGTAGTAGATGAAATTCATAAAGCCAAAAACCCAACATCTTTACAAGGAAGGGCATTGCTTAAAATAAATGGATGTCCTAAGATTGGTCTATCAGGAACTCTACTTGTAAGTAAACCACTTGATATGTATACTCCACTTCATTTTATAAATAAGATGCCTATGGATTATTACCACTTTCAGCAAAGATATGTTATAAAAAATTACTTCGGTGGAATTGATGGGTATAAGAATATGGGCGAGTTACAAGATATAGTAAAACGAAATATGCTAAGAAGAGATAAGAGTTTATTAGAGTTACCTGATAAGATTAGAACTCCTGAATATATCGAAATGTCTTCCGAGGAAAGAAAATTGTATGAAGAGATATTATCAGAGACAAAAGAACTATGTGATAAAATACCCGAAATAACAACGAAATTAGCCAAGTTGACTAGACTCCGCCAAATATGTTGTCATACAGCATTAGTAAGCAATAACGTTTGGAAATCGAGTAAATTGGAGCGATTAAAGGATATACTAGAAGATGCTAAATTAAATGGAGAGAAAGTTTTGGTATTTTCAATGTTTAGGGAATACATTAAAATAGCACTAGATGAATTCAAAGATATGAACCCTCTACATATATGGGGGCAAATGAATTCAGAAGAACTAAATGAACAAAAAGATAAGTTTCAAAATAGTGAGGGATTCCAAGTTTTATTCGGACAGATATCTGCGGCAGGAACAGGACATACTTTAAATGAAGCAAGTACTGTGGTATTTTTAGATTTACCGTGGGATATGGCAACCCTAGAACAAGCGGAAGATAGAGCCCACAGAATAGGAACTAAACATACTGTCAATGTAATATTGTTGATGATGAAAAATACATATGATGAATTACTTTATAAAATGATACTATCGAAAAAAGGTATGGGAGATATCTTAGTAGATGGTAAGAACTTAAATGTATGGAAACACTTTATAAATTGCCTTTTTGAATAGATTTATGGGTGATTTTATCATATAATAATAGTATAGGAGGAATGAATTATGTATACATTAGAAGAT
Organism: uncultured Bacilli bacterium; assembly: GCA_947629465.1. Lineage (GTDB taxonomy): Bacteria > Bacillota_I > Bacilli_A > RF39 > UBA660 > SIG200. Next base: position 6,658 of record CANRDZ010000020.1, read on the forward strand.
ATAGCAAAACAATGTAATGTTAAGAAAGATGCGATACTCGAATTCGTTAAGTATAGAATTGAAAGTGGTATGGAAGTACCACAACCAGAACCTTATCAAAAATCCAAGTATGTTTATAATAAAGAAAATGCCGATAAAATAGTTGAGTTATTTAAGAATAAAAAGTATGGGGAGATGTCGGACTATCATTATAAACATAGATACGGTAAAGCATTTAGAGAAAAGTATAAAAGAGAAAAGAAGAAATCCGAATAAGGATTTTTTTTTATCTCGTATAATAAATATGAGGAGGATAATTATGGAAGAAATTCAAAGTATGTCAATTGAAGAAATAGTTGACTTAATAGCTGATACAAGAGCTAGAATGAAAAAGTTAAAAGATGTTGAAGATGAATGTAAGAAAAGGTTGCTAGAAGATGGAAGAGATAAAATTGCTAGCGAAACTCATATAGTATCTATTCAAACTAGAATAAAAGAAACATTCAATCAAGATGCTTTCATAGAAGCATTTACTAAAGATGATGCTTTCGAGGATGCTATAAAAGATACAGTACTTGATAAAAAAATAGTTGTTAATGAAGAAGCATTGAATCAAGCAATTAGAGATAACTTAATTCCAATTGAATATGTAGTACCTTTCAATACAGTAACCGAAAGTAAAGTAGTAACAGTAAAATAGCCGTCTGGCTATTTTTTTTTATGATTTAAGTTTTCGATTCTCCTCGTATAATTATTTCAAGGAGGAGTATGTATATGAATTATGCTGATAATTTGATGGTTGCTGATAGAATAAGAACTAATAAGTATAGAATATTCAACAAAGAATTAGCCCATTATATAGGACTAAATGAATCTATATACTTATCCTATCTTATTGACCAGGACCATTTTTTTAATGAGTTAAAAGTAGGAGAACCATTCTATAAAACTCAAAAGTCAATATATCTAGAAACAACATTAAAAGAAGATACATTGACAAGGTTAAATAAGAAGTTTGTTGAAATGAAAGTTATTAAAATAATTAAAAAAGGAATACCAGCAAAGAACTATTTTCAAATCAATTATGAAGAGGTAAATAAACTGTTAAATGAGGCAACGGAAAACTATATAAACTTCATTAAAAGTTATGAAAATGATAGTGATTCCAGTACCCGCAATTTGCAGGAACAAGTACCAGCAAAATCCGAGATAAATAATAAATATAAAAATAAAGATTCTGCTATAAATATATCTAAAGATATATCTTATAACAGTAACGACGGGGCGTTACAAGAAAATAATGATAATGAAAAAATAAATAATATGTTTGATACTTTAGAGGTTGATATGGGTAATGATTCTTTAGGGAACAATTCTGATAAAGTTCTTAAAGAGCCCGTCGCACCGCCGAAGCGAAAGCAAGGGGTGAACCTGGCACCTTATATTGATTACATAGATACTTACTATAAGGGAATGAAGGAAATAAAAGAATTATTGATACAATACATACTGGGGGTTAATAGTTGTAGAGCCGTATGGACTTTAGAAGAGTGGAAAGAGGTACTTAGATATCTCTATGAACATAACTCAATGGCAATACCAGGAGCTGAGGGAAGAAAGATAATAGTTGGCTCCACTATAGAATCAATTCAATATGCTATTCAAGGAGGACCTAATGGTCCGTATATGGATTTTACCCATCAACCACCAAATAAGAAAGGAAATCAGTCTACCGTACAAGGTTTGGGAGTATTTTACTAATGACTCCGGAAGAAAGACAAAAGATGATTGAAGATAATATGCCACTTGTTGGATATGCTTTAAATCTTTTAGAGTATGATAAAAGTAACTATCAGGATTATTTCCAACAAGGATGCTTACAATTGATAAGATGTGTAGATAATTATAAGCCAGAGAGTGGTAGAAAGTTTTCAACATACGCTGTCAAGAATATCAAATGGTTTTTGAAAGATTTTATACAAAGAGATAAGGTGGTGAAGCCACCAACAATAGGAATAACCGGTAGAGTAAGAAGGGTAAGCATTGATAGTTTAGATAGAGTAATCAGTGCCGATGGGGAAAAAGAAATAACTTTAGGTGATGTGATACCAGATGAAGGAGAAAAGGAAATAAGCGATATTGAGTTATGTTTACATAATTTAGAAGAGGAAGAAATCATTAACGAAGTTGAAAAACAAATATTTATAAATCGTATTGTATACAATGAGGCATTTAGAAATCTGAAAGATGAATATGGGGTAACAGTTAATCAAGCAAAGAAGATTATATCTAAAGTATCAGACTTATTAAGAGAAGAATATTCTTTAATGTTTCCCGATATGTATGAGGCTCAGGTCAAATCGTATAATAAAAAATGAGGAGGTAGTAAGAGTGTACTGTTATAAAGATGGAAATGATTGTCCTTATAGAGATACCTGTAAGGAAAGAACCTCCGATGGAGAATGTAGTAAAATGTGCCTACTTTTTAATCAGATAGATTATATGATGTATAGAGCCAATATACCAAAGTTATATACTCAGCCAATAAAATTACAACCAGCAAATGATATTGATAAAAATACATTCGATAATCTAAAAATGATAAAAGATAATATAGATTACTATGTTTATATTGGGAGTAATATTTACATACGAAGTAATTATCGACATAGTGGAAAAACTAGTTGGGCGATAAAGTTATTACAAAATATGTTACACAAAAGTATTGGTAAACCAGGAAAAAGAGAGATAGGTTACTATCTTGAAGTATCAGAATTCTTTAGAGATTTGAAAGTAAGTTTTGATAGCAAAGATAAGAGTATGGAAGAAATAGAAAAGATAATCAGAAGTTGTAAGTTATTAGTATTAGATGGAATAGATGAGGTTAGATTATCTGACTATGAAAGAAATTACTTAAGGATGCTAATCAAAAAGAGAATTGCTAATAAATTAAGTAACATATATGTAGGCAGAAAAACTGGAGGAGACCTAATCAATATGGTTGGGGATGATTTAGCGTATTATATGGATACTGCAATTCCAATAGTAATAACACAAGAGGGAGGTAACATAAATGGTTGAATCCCAAGTAATTAGTAAATTGTTAAGTACTGGTGAAATGGATATTTTATTAGATGAAAATATTACCAGTGATTATTTTGTAACTTATAATGAAGAAGCAAGATTCATATACAATCATTATAACGAATATAGAAAAGTACCAACTAAAGAAACATTCTTATCGAAATTCAAAGAGTTTGAATTAGTAAGTGATAAAGAAGATTGGAATTATTTATTAGTAAGTCTAAGAGAAGGTTATATGTTCTCAAACCTTGCTACTATCTTAAATGGAATAGTTAAGAAAGTAGAAGATAATTCATTAACAGCATACGATGAATTGAAAAATGAATTGGCTAAGCTAGATGATATCAAGCCAATATCTTCAAATGATATAGTAAAGGATGCTAAACAAAGATTAGATGTATTCAATAAAAAACTTGAAAGTGATAATAGTAATACTATACCAGTTGGGTTAAAGGAAATCGATGATGCTATTGGTGGATGGCAGATGGGAGAAGAATTGGTAACTATAATGGCAAGAACAAATCAAGGTAAATCTTGGATACTTGTAGAGTTACTAATGAATGCTTGGAAACAAGGTAAAAGAGTTGGGTTATATAGTGGTGAAATGAGTGCGGAGCAAATAGGTTATAGATTTGATGCATTATATAAACATTTCAGTAACTTAAAACTTATGAGAGCAGAAGAAGAAAAAGATTCATATACAGAATACATAAATGAACTATCAAAATCAGATAATTGTTTTGTTGTAATAACTCCAAAAGATTTAGGGCATCAAGCAACAGCAAACGATATTGATTTTATGATAAAGAAATATAACTTAGATATAGTAGGAATAGACCAATTTAGTTTGATGCAAGATTTTAGAACAGGTCCTAAAGAACAATTGAGAATTAAGTTAGGAAATATTAGTCAAGATTTATTTAACTTAACTATGAGATATAAGATTCCTATTATAGCATTAACTCAAGCGAATAGAGCCGCAACTAAATCAGATGTACCAGAACTTGAACATATATCTGAATCAGATGCTATATCTCAAAATAGTAGTAAGGTATTAAGTATTTCAAGAAGAGGTAATGAATTAGAAATAAAGGTAACTAAAAATAGGTATGGTCCTGTGGGGGCAGATTTCTTTTACTTATGGGATATTGATAAGGGAGAATTCAAGTTTTCTAGATATGGGGATGAGAAGACTTCTGAAGCCAAAGCAAAAGATGTCGATGAAGATTTAGGTTATAGAAATATACCGGAAGGAGATTCTCCATTTTGATACCCGTTAAGAATAAACAAATAAATGCTACTACCTATGATGTATTAGTTACTTTGAAAGATTTTATAAGAAGTAGAGATAACAAAGATTTATTTCACGATATGAGGGACGTTGGTACCAATACAATGGTTACCTGTCCTTTTCATAAAGAGGGGAAAGAAAGAAAACCAAGTCTTGGGGTTAGTAATGAACCGGATGATGGTAAGATATGGGTCCATTGTTTTACCTGTGGATATAAAGGAACAATTGATACAATGATATCGAATATTCTAGGGTATAAAGATGATGGTTATGAGGGCTATAACTGGTTGATACAAAACTTTGATTTATCTTATAACCGTAATCTTAATCTAAGGGTTGGAAATAGAGATGCTATAGAAAAACCAGAACAAACATATGTAAGCGAAGAATTATTAAAACAATATAGATACTACCATCCTTATATGTATCAGAGAGGATTAACAAATGAGATAATAGAGAGGTATGATATTGGTTATGATGCTGTAACTAATTGTATAACATTTCCTGTAAGAGATATTGATGGTAAATGTTTATTCTTAGCAAGGCGTTCAGTAATTGGAAAGATGTTTATGTTACCACCGGATAAGAATAAACCATTATACGGAGTATATGAATTAGATTACAATAAACCTGATATATATATCTGTGAAAGTTTCTTTAATGCCCTTACTCTAGCGAAATGGGGTTATAATGCTATAGCACTAATGGGTACTGGTTCTGCTTATCAATATGGATTGATAAATCAATTACCATTTAGAACAATGTATTTATGTTTAGATGGAGATACTGCTGGTAGATTAGGTGCTATGAGATTATGTAATAATATCAGCTCTAATAAAATTGTATACGAGTATTTGATGCCAGATGGAAAAGATGTCAATGATTTGACACTTGACGAGTTTACTGCAATCTCTTATAAATTAAGGGATTAAAGAACATCGAAAAAAGAAATTAAAAAATTATGGCAAAAAACATTGATTTTTGATTCACAAATGCGTATAATTAAATTAGAGATAGGATATAAAATTGCAGCAAGCAAAATACCCTAAAGAAGAAAGGAAGGTGAATTAGTTTTATTACATAGGAATTTGCTTTCCGTGCCATTGATATTTTATTTCTACATGAAATAAGGAGATTAAGAAAATGAGAAATGAAAAAATATTAGAGGGTTTAGGGGTAGAAGATTTAGTTAAGGAATTTAACTTAACAAAGAGTGATGAGTGCTTTGAAATATTATGGAACAAGGTTAAAGCATTCGCCATAAAGGTAGGTAGTAAATATGTTACTATACCTTATGAAGAAAAAGAAAGTATTGCGATGGAGGTATTATTTAGATGCTTACCAAAGTTAGAGAATAAAAAAGGAAAGCTATTAACTTATTACGGATTCGCATTAAAGGGCGAGTATATATGTTATTTAGAAAAAATGAATAGGAAAAAAGAACTTATTATTAAAGACTCTGTTTCATTAGATGAAATGAAAGAGGAAGTAAATTATGAACCAACTGATAATAAAGATAACTTCGATGTAGATTTCTTTTCTTACCAAAGTAAATTAGATAGAGTAGAAACATTATTAGTAAAAATGATTTACGGCGGTTATAAGAGAGATGAGATAAGAGAGAAATTGAAATTAACATCAGAAAAATATAATTCCGTAATGAGAGGATTAAAAGAAAAAATACAATTAAATTATATAGAAGGTTAAGAGATTGACCTTCTTTTTTAATTTACCTCGTATAATAATATTGGAAGCAAAAAATATAAGGAGGAAAAAATTATGTCAAGAATAACACCAGCACAAGCCGCATCATTTCCAAGTGGAGGAAGAAACAGCTTTTTCACATTAAGTAATGACCAAGATAGTGCTATTGTAAGATTTGCTTACAACAATGAAAACGATATATTCGTTTATATGACTCACGAGGTTCAAGGACCCGATGGTCGTAGGAGAGTGGTAGGATGCTTAAGAAGCGATAATTCAGAGCCAGAAAGTAACTGTCCATTTTGTTCAGCAGGCATTCCTTTAAGAAAATCATTATACTTAAATGTATATAATGAAGCAACTAAAGAGATGCAAGTATGGCAAAGAAATGAAAGTTTCTTTAAGCAAAATCTTAGAGGTTTATTAGATACCTATAAAGATACACCACTTTGTTCATTACCTGTTAAGGTAATTCGTAATGGGGCAAAAGGAGACCCAACTACAAAGTACCAAGTTATTCCAATGCCAGTTGATGGAGTTACAATGGACCAACTTGGAGAAACTATCGATGTAGAAAAGGAAGGAATTGTAAAAGTTCTTTCATTCCAAGAAATGGAAAACTATTTAAGAACAGGACAATTACCACAACCTGCTAACCAACAAGGAGGTTATAATAATCCTGGTATTCAACCAAGAGGTAATGATTTTGGTCAACCAGCAAGAGTTCAAGATTACAATCAACCAGCTCCTATGCAAGGTTACCAACAACCAGCACCTGCACAAGCACCAACTCAAGGATATTATCAACAACCAGTTGGAGCACCTATAAATAGTACTAGAAGAACTATCAATAATAACGGTAACGGAGGATATTAGTTATGGGTGCCTTGTTTGATACTTATTCAAGGTCATCTAAAGAAATGGATAAATTCATTAGAGAAAGAGCCGAAAAGAAATTAACAGGCAGTAGAAAGAGTACAAAGAGCAACAATTTATTAGAGCGTATAAATAACATAAAGCAAAGAGTAGCCGATAACTTAGGAGAATACAAAAATGATTATGTTATACTAGTAAAAGATGAAGAAGTAAAAGAGTACTTTGACCGCATAAGAGCAAATAAGGTTGCCGCAATAGATACCGAAACAACCGGATTGAATTTCTTTGAAGATAAAATAGTAGGCATATGTTTGTACACAGAGGGTGAAAAAGCTTCCTATATCCCTCTAAATCATATGTCTGTTATTTATAATACTCGAATAGAAAATCAAGCTGATATTGATTTAGTAAAGAGTGAAATGAAGAAATGTATAGATGAGAATGTAAAGTTTATCTATCATAATGGTAAGTTCGATATCAATATGCTGGAAACCTTTTTAGGTTATCCAATGAATTGTCCTTACTGGGATACCTTGGTAGGAAGTTATTTAGTTACAAATGATGAATATCAAAGAGGGTTAAAAGACCAATATAGTAAGTATTGTAGTCATTTAGAGAATAAAGAAAAGATTGATACATTATCTCACTTTAATGATTTATTCGAGGGGTTAAGGTTTGACCAAGTTCCAATTGAGAGTGGTTATATATATGCAGCAAGAGATGCTTGGATGACTTATAAGTTATATGAGCACCAAAAAGAATTCTTTGAACAACCAGGTAATGAGGAATTGTATAAGTTATTTACTGAGGTAGAAGTACCACTTATTCAAGTAACAGCATCAATGCAAAGAGTAGGGGTAGCAATAGATACTGAATTAGCCAATAAATTAAACAGAGAGTATAATGCTAAGATGGAAGAGATAACTAAGGTTATAGAGGAGCAAATCAATGTATACTCAGATATTATAACAAAGTTTAGAATGACTCATTATAATACTAAGTTACAAAATCCAATTAACTTTAATAGTTCAGACCAATTAGCAATACTTTTATATGATATAATTGGTTGTAACAATGGGAATAAAGAATCCCCACGTTCGGTAGATGAAAACGCTTTAAAGCATATTGACTTGCCACTAACTAATGCTATACTTGAATATAGAACAGTAAAGAAATTGTTATCAACTTATATTGAAGCAATACCAAATAAGATTGAAAAGGTAACTGGTAGGTTACACGCATCATTCAATCAAAATGGGGCAGATACAGGAAGATTTAGTAGTAGTGACCCTAACTTACAAAATATTCCAAGAGATGGTGGAATAAGAAAAATGTTCAAAGCAACAGATGGTTATTATATGGTAGGTGCAGATTATAGTCAACAAGAGCCAAGAGTATTAGCACATCTTTGTGGGGATGAGAATATGATAAATGCCTATAAGACTGGAAGAGATTTGTATTCCACAATGGCAAGTATTGCATTCAAAGTTCCTTATGAACAATGTAAAGAATTTAACCCAGATGGTACAACTAATCACGAGGGTAAGAAAAGAAGAAGTCAAATAAAAAGTGTTGTATTAGGACTAATGTATGGTAGAGGAGATGCTAGCGTTGGAGAACAATTAGGAATAAGTGTAGATGAAGCAAGAGCATTATCTAATTCATTGTTTGAAGGCTTTCCTAAAATTAAAGAATATATAGAAACAGCGAAGGCAGAAGCAAAGAAATTAGGCTATACTACAACATTATGGGGAAGAAGAAGATACCTAAAATATATTCAAAAAGAAAAATATGAATATAGATATGGTATTAACAGACCAATTAACTTTGACCCATTATTTGATAGTGATGATGATGCAAGTAATGAAGTTAGCCAAGATATAAAAGATTATTATAATAGACAACTAGAAAGAGCAAACTATAGTCAGAGAAAGAAAATATTTCAAGATGCTTTAGACCACGGAATAATAATTGAAGACAATGGTGCTTGGTTAGCATCAGCAGAAAGACAAGTTGTTAATGGTATTGTTCAAGGTTCTGCCGCAGATATGACAAAGAGAGCAATGGTAGCATTGTATAATAATCAGGAACTAAGAGATTTAGGTTTTAGGTTATTGATGTCAGTTCACGATGAGAATATAGGGGAATGTCCTAAAGAAAATATCAAAAGAGTTAAAGAGTTATTGAGTAATATTATGATAGAAGCCAATAACAAATGTTCAGTGCCAATGAAATGTGATGCGGAAGTATCAGAATGTTGGTATGGGGAGAGTATACAAGTTTAATCGTATAATAAATATAAGTGGAAGGTATCCATAACCCAATCCACTCACAAAAACTAAAAGGAGGAAAAGTTATATGTGTTCAATTTGTGGAGGAAGAAAATTGAATGAAAGAGCATTAAATGTATTCCACTCAGCAACAGATAGAGGTAGGGATTACAGTAATGTATTTTTCAGAAAAGGTAGTTGGATATGTAATCATAGAGCAGTACCAACTACTGAAGTAGAGAATTCCGAATTTAACCAACCATTCGGAACAGATTATAAGATAGTACATAATGGTACTATAGCAAATGATAAAGAGTTGGGAAATAAGGAAGGAATGATTGATAGTTATATTTTATCAAAGGTATTGGATTGTACAACTATTGAAACATTAAGAGATAGTTTAGGAAAGGTTCAAGGTTCTTATGCAATAGCAGTTATGAAACCTAACGGACATTTCTATCTTGCTTGTAATTATAAACCAATCTTTTTTGCCAATGCTGGAACAGATGATTTTATATTTTCAAGTTATAAACATCATCTAGGTAATATGGCAAACATTAAAAGAGTTCCACCTTATTCAGTATTCGATGAAGAAACTGGAGTATGTATTCCAATTCCTAGAGAGGTTAGTAATAAGGCAGTAGTAGTGTGCTCAGGTGGATTAGATAGTACAGCAGTTGCTGCGTATGCCTGTCATAAATACGGACCAGAGAATGTAACATTATTACATTATCAATATGGATGTATAGCACAAAGCAAGGAATTAGAATGTATTAAGAATATTTCCAGAGAGTTAAATTGTAAATATGATTTAGTTAAAATAGATATGAGTTTTATGAATGGTAATTCAGCATTGTTTGGGGATGCCAAAGATATCCACGAGGGTATTGAAGGTTCTGAATACGCATATGAGTGGGTACCAGCAAGAAACTTAATTATGTTATCATTAGCAGTAGGTTATTGCGAAGCCAATGGTTATAGTCATATTCTATTAGGAACCAACCTTGAAGAAGGTGGGGCTTATCCAGATAATGAAAATCAATTCATAAAAGATTTCAATGCTTGTTTATATGGAGCTGTTCAAAATGGTAAATATGTTGATATTGAAACTCCAGTAGGAAACTTGATGAAACACGAAATAGTAGCATTCGGAAATAAGTACAATGCTCCATTCAAATATACTTGGTCTTGTTATAGAGATGGAGAAGAACCTTGCCATCATTGTGGACCTTGCTTTATGAGAGAAACAGCATTTAAGAGAAATGGATTGATTGACCCATTATGTTTACCAAAAGATGAGAAGGAGGTAAAAGAATGAAAGGATTAGATTATTTCTTTGTTGCTTGGAATTCAAAAGAGTTATTTGATATCTTAATGGAAAATAATTGCAACATTCTATTATCTCAACATAATAATAGAAATATGATTAAGCAGTTAATAGATTATAAGGTGGAGCATCCAGAATATACTGGTAAATTATTCATTGACTCTGGGGCATATAGTGTTAGTACTAAGGGGGAAACTGTAGATATAGATGATTATATTTCTTACATAAATGGTATAAGTGAATATGTAGATATGATAGCACCACTTGATGTTATTCCTAAGTTTAAAGGAGATAACACAGAAGAGCAAAGTGAAAGCAATTATATGTATATGATGGAACATCTTAAAGAACCAAACAAACTTATCCCAGTCTTCCACGAAGGGGAAAGTTGGGATTACCTAGTAAGAATTTTAGATTATGGAAAAGACTATATAGCACTAGGAGCATTAGTAGGAGCCAGTAAAAGTCAAATATCTTATTTCTTAAATAGAGCATTCAGCATCATATTAGATTATGAAAAGAAAACTGGTAGAAAGATTAAAGTACATACCTTCGGAATGACAAACCAAAAGTTATTACAAAGTTATCCAATAGCAAGTGCAGATAGTACAAGTCATATTATGTGTGCCAGCCGTGGTTCAATAATGACTGACTATGGTATTATTCCTGTAAGTGAGGTACAAACAAATCTTAAAAAACATATCTTCAATCGTGGGGATGAAGCAATGAAAAATCTTCAAAAGTATTTGGATAAGTTAGGGGTTGATTTAGACCAAATAACAGGAGATAGAGGATATGTATATAGAACTATAATAAATGTATGGTATATCTTAGATTTCTGTAAGAATTATGAGTATAAGAATAAAGTAGGGATACCTAAGCCATTATTCTAGGAGGTAAGTTAAATGGAAAATAAAGTAATAGTTACTTGGAAGATGGTGGAAGATTATATTGATAATGTTGCTAAGAGATTAGATGAAGAGGGTTTAAAGCCCTCTGGCATCTTTACCTTTCCAAGAGGTGGATTGATATTAGCAACCTTATTATCATATAAAACTGGTTTACCACTATTAAGTAATCCGGCAAAGAATTGTGTTATCATAGATGATATATGTGATACTGGGATTACATTAAAGAAGTATTCAGAGTTAGCAAAAGAAAAGGGCTATTTCATTACAACAATGTATTGCCAAATAGACCAACTAGCAGAAACTGCCAACTATCAATGCTTTATTGATTACTTCGAAGAAAAGAAGGAATATGATTGGATTGTATTTCCGTGGGAAGGAGAAGATAAGGAATGTTAGTTGAAGCGTTAGGAGTAGTTGCTACTTTGTTTATCTTATTAGCATTTAGTATGAATGATAAAAGAGCAATAAGATTATTTGATTCATTAGGAGCATTACTATTTGTAATATATGGAATTTTGATTCATTCTTTTAGTGTGTGGTTACTTAATTTTATCTTAATACTTATCAATTCATACAAAATGTATAAGGGTAAATAACTCGTATAATATATTTGAAGGAGGAAAGTATGAGAGTTACTAAACATATTGAATTTGAAACAGCACATTTACTACCAGGATATGATGGTGGATGTGGAAATCTTCACGGACATAGTTATAAGCTAGAAATAACTGTGGAAGGACCTCAAACAGATGGATGGGGAATGGTAATTGATTTCAAAAAGTTGAAAAGGGCTATGGAAGAAATAGTACCAGACCATAGATACATCTTTAATGCTAAAGATATTTCAGAAGTGGAAGAAGATATTGTTAAGGTATTAGAAAAACACGGATTGAAATATCAAGGAATGCCATTCGATACAACAGCAGAAAATATGGTTAAATACTTCGCTGAAATGATTGAACAATCTTTAAGAAATAATTATGGTTATCCACACGTTAAAGTGATAGAGGCTAAACTATGGGAAACTAGAGATAGTTATGCAACATACCATAGACCAGAGTATGTACAAATGCAAATGGAATTAGGTGATGAATAATGTTAATTCCGGTTGCTGAAATATTTGGTCCAACTATTCAAGGAGAAGGTCCTAATGTTGGATTGAAAACATTATTTGTTAGGGTTGTTGGTTGTGATTTCAAATGTGAATGGTGCGATAGTAAATTCGCTTGGAAGATGGATGATAACTCAGAGCAATATGAGGATGAGAGATTAGCAAGAAGATTATTAACAATGTGTCAAGAAACTAATACAGCACACGTTATATTAACTGGTGGTAATCCTTGTCTATATGATTTTGGTAAAGTTATTGATATTTTACATAATGAAGGAATAGGGGTAGATGTAGAAACTCAAGGAAGTAAAACTCCATACTGGTTATGTAAAGCAGATACTATTGTATTTAGTCCTAAGGCACCATCGAGTAAACAACCTGATGTTAAAGATAATATCAATGAATGGATTCAAACTATAGGTAAGACAGAGTTTAGACCAAAGATAGTTATAAAGATTCCAGTATTTGATGAAGAAGATTTCAAGTTCGCAGAAAGTTATTATGAAGATGTAGTTATGAATGCTATATGGCAAACTAACTTAGATGTTAAAATGTATTTAAGTGTTGGAAATACCAATACAACAGAAAAAGGTTCTATCGCTAAAAGAGTTTTATTAGATTATGAAAAACTAATTGAAAGAACTATGGAAAGTGGTATGAAGAAAGTATATGTATTACCTCAAATGCATACATTGGTATGGGGTAATAAACAAGGAGTGTAGGTTATGGGTAAATTCGATTTTGATAAAGTAAAAGAAGCAACCAAACAATTACTACTTGCTATGGGGGAAGACCCGGAGAGACCAGGATTAAAAGATACTCCAAGAAGAGTGGCTGGATACTGGCAAGAATTATTAGAAGGTAATAACTATACTAATAAAGAAATTGCGAAGAAGTTTAATAAAGAATTTCAAGTTGGTTATGACCCTATGGTAGTAGAAATGATTGAAGATGTTTATAGTCATTGTGAACATCATTTAGCTTTAATGTTTGATGGAGATGTAATTGTAGGATATCTACCAGTTAAAAATGAGGATGGTAGTTATAATGTATTAGGACTAAGTAAAATAAATAGAATAGTAGATATGTGTTCTAAGAGATTACAACTTCAAGAAAAATTGGCTTCAGATATTGCTGAATGTATTAGCTTAGCGACTGGTTCTAAAAGCGTATACGTAAATCTAACTATGAAGCACGGATGTGTATCAGCAAGAGGTGCTAAGAGTAGAGGATTTACCAATGTTACTTTTATGACTGAGGAGTTAAGAAAAGATACAGAGACTCGAAATGAGTTTGAAAGAAAAGCTTCCGAAATGGTAGCAAGAAGAAAATAGAGGAGGAATAGAAATGAAAATTAAAACCACAGTATTACAGGATATGATTAACAAGGCAGGAAAGATTTGTAAGAAAGATGCTTTATCTCCAATAACATTGATGGTTCAACTTGAGAGAAAAGGTAATAACTTTATAGTTACTACTACTTCTGGGGATGCTAGTGTAATAATAAGAAAACCAGTTGAAGGTGAAGGAGAAGATTTTAGGGCAGTTGTATATGCTGAATTCTTAACAAGTCTTGTAAATAAGATTACCACTGAATATGTAGATATGAAAATTGAAGGTAATAATCTATCTATAATTGGTAATGGTGCATATCTATTAGATATATGCGTAGATGA
>CANRDZ010000021.1 GCA_947629465.1 uncultured Bacilli bacterium
ATCTTCACCATCTTTAATCATTTTTGTTCCACATTTAGGACAATCTTTATCGGGTAAATCAAAACCAATTCCATATTTTAAAGCTAAATCATCACCATTTTCATCCTTAAAAATAGAATGCTTACAGTTAGGACAACGATAATGACTTGGAAGAGGATTAACTTCAGTTATTCCCATCATTGTTGCCACAAAAGATGATCCTACCGAACCACGGGATCCAACTAAAAAGCCGTCATCATTACTTTTCTTAACTAATTTTTGAGCAATTAAATAAATAACATCAAATCCACCCCCAATTATTCCTTTTAATTCTTGTTCTATTCGATTTTTAATATTTTCTGGAAGTGGGTCGCCATACCAATCTTTTGCTTTAGTATAAACCATTTCTTCAACAATTTCTTTTGAATTTTCAATCCTTGGTGAAAAAGGTACTCCACCTGTTTCTATTATTACTTCTACTATTTCACATTTAGAAGCAATAATATTAGGATTAGTAACAACAATTTCTTTGGCTTTTTCTTCTCCTAAAAAAGAAAAAGCATCAAGCATTTCTCTAGTTGTATAAAAATGCATATCTGGTGGAGTCACACCTCTTCTATTTAAAGGATGAAGTTTACCATTAAATTTTTGGGCTACTATAATATCCCTATATATTTTATCTTCTCTTGTTAAATGATGAGCATCACTTGTAGCGCAAACCAATACTCCTGCTTCTTCAGCAACTTTAACTATTCTTTTTATCTGTGTATAAATATCTGACATATTTTTTATAGAACTTGTTTCCATATCACAAAGAAATGAGTATACTTCAGGAGGTTGAACTTCTATATAATCATAAAATTGCATCATTTTAGCTAATTCTTCATCTTCTTTTGTAAAAGCAGATGTAAATATTTCACCATTAACACAACCACTACCAAATAATAAGCCTTCTCGATGATTAATTAATTCCTCTCTAGGCAATTTTGTTTGATCACCCTTATATAAATATTTTGTATTAGCATAACTTATTAATTTAAATAAATTTTTTAATCCTACTTTGTTTCGAACTAATACTGACATATGAAATGGTTTAGAAAATTTTAACAATTCATCTTTATCTATAGAATTATATAATTTAGTTGTTGTTTCAATGTTACGATTACTTAAAAGGCGACACATCTTATAAAAACCAATGGCTGTTCCTTCGCTATCATAATCAGCTCTATGATGAGCTGATTCATCCCAAGGAACTTCTAATTGTTTAACTAAAGTTGATAATTTATGATTTTTCCATTCAGGATATAAAGTTCTAGCCATACTCATTGTATCTAAAACAGTATTTTTAAATTCTCCAATTTTATATTTATTCATTGAAGCTGATATAAAGCCAATATCAAATTTAGCATTATGGGCAACCATAGGTAAATCTTTAGCAAATTCTAAAAATCTTTTTGTTACATTTTCTTCAGAATCCTTACCTTCTAACATTTCATCTGTAATATTAGTTAGTTGAACTATTTTTTCTGGCAATTTTCTTTTAGGATCTATTAACTCATCAAAACGATCAGTTATTATTCCGTTTTTTATTTTTACTGCTCCTATTTCAATAATTTGATCTTTATACGGTGTAAAACCTGTAGTTTCTGTATCAAATACTACATATTCTTGATTTAATAAATCATAATCTTTTAAATTAAAAATTAAATCATTTTCATTATTTACAATGCTCATTTCAGCTCCATAAATAACTTTAAATTTATCTTCTTCTTTTTCAATTCCTTTATTTATATCACAAACTGTATGATATAAATCAGGGTATGATTGTAAACAATCATGATCAGTTACAGCAACTGCTTTATGACCTAAATTTTTAGCAAATTTAACTAAAGAACAAGCATCAATAACCCCATCCATTGCACTCATCATTGTATGAGTATGAAGTTCAACCCTTTTTTCTTCTTCTAAATCTTCTACAACTACATCTTTACTTTTAATAGATTCTATACTATAACCAGTTAAAACCATTTGTTTTGAATAGTTATCCATTTCAACATTTCCAACTATTCGATACCATTTTTTTGCTTTTATTCCTTTTAAAATTTGATCATATTCTTCTTTTTTAAAACGAACAAATTTAACAAGAAAACTATCTGTTTTATCACTAACTTTTAAATTTATAATATACGCTGTTGCTTTTTGACCTTTTCTTTCACTATTATCTATTCCAAAAATATATCCTTCAATTATTACTCCTTTTTGCTCACCAATGATATTTTTTATTAAAGTAATTTCTCCATCTTTATGAAAGCCAAAGATTACAGGACTTTCCTCTTTTTTTTCAACTTTAACTTCTTTTACTTCAGCCATTTCTTTTTTTAATAAAGCATTTTTTTCAGGACTTACTTCAAGGGTAAATAAAAATTCTCCTAATCCAAAATTTATTAATTTTTTTTCTATTTCATCTTTTATACTATTAAATGAATTAATTTCACTATCACTAGATACTTCTAATTTAATAGTATTATCTTTTATTTCTTTAAAACAGTTTTCTAAACTAACTAAAGAAGGATGTTCAAAAATAATATTATTTAATATTTTATTAAAATAATCGCTTATATTTTCTTCAAGAATTTCATCATATATTAGTTTAATAAAACATTTATCTACTCCTTTTATTCCTTTTTTAGAATGATTAAATAGATCTAACACTAATTCATAATTTAAAACTTTAGAACATTTCAAATAAACAGTATATATTTTAGTTTCTTTATTATAAATAACTTTTTCAATATCTATTATTTTAAGTACTTCATCTTCAACAGAAAAATCTATACTATCAAAAAATCTTTTTACTTCTTCCATTATTACTCTCTTTCTAGTCTACTGATTATAATACTATATTTATCAAATCTTTTACTAACTTTTCCCCACACTTTAATCATATCATTATTTTTTAAATTTTCTAACATATAAAAATTTTGAGGGAATAATGTTAAATCTCCTTCACCAGTTTCATCACTAGCTTTTATAAATGCCATATCTTCATTTTTTTTCGTTTTTATTCTTTTAATATCATCTATCATAACATAAAGATAAACATTTTTAAATGTATTTTCCTTAATATTTATCATTTTCATAATATTATTTCCAATTTGTTTACTAGCAGGATGATTACTTATAAAAAAGCCATAACTATTTATTTCATTTAATCTTAAAACATCAATATCATATTCTTTTTCTTCTTTAATATTTGGAACTAAAGCATATTCACCTAAATCTTTTGATAATTTTCCATAATTAATAAATTCATCAATATTTTTTATTAATGTTTGATTATTATAATTAAAATTGTTAAATGCTCCCGCATTTATTAACATTATATATTCATTTTTATTGATAAAATCTGATGTTCTTTTATAAAAATCAAATATATCTTTATATGATCCAAGATTAGCGCGATCATTTAAAATATTTTTTATTAAATCACTTTTAATATTTTTTATTAATTTAAAAGGTAAATATAAAATATTATTTTCTAATACAAATTCTTCAGTTGATTTATTAATATTTACGGGTTTAATTTTAATTCCATTTTGTTTTAAATAAGCTAAATATTTTTTTATTTGTTCAATACTTCCAATTGCACTATTAATTTGTTCAAAAACAAATAATGTTTTGTAATGAACTTTTAAATAGGCCATTTGGTAAGAAATAATAGCATATGATACTGAATGAGATTTATTAAAACCATAAGAGGCAAAATTTAAAATATGGTCAAATATATTATTAGCTAAATTTTGATCATAACCATTTTTAATACTTCTTTTTATAAACTCATCTTTTTGTTTTAAAATAAGGTCCATTTTTTTCTTTGACATAGCCCTTCTTATATTATCAGCTTCAGCATAAGTAAAGGATGCCATTTTAACTAAAATACTAATTACTTGTTCTTGATAAACTATTATACCATAAGTTTCTTCTAAAATATCTTTTAAATTTTCATGATAATAAGTAACTTGCTCTTGTTTATTTTTTCTTTTAATATATGATGCTAATTCAACTTTAGGTCCGGGACGAACTAAAGCAATTGACGCTACTAGTTCATTAAAATTTTTGGGTTGATACTTAATAAGCATATTTTTAAAGGTTGGGGTTTCAAATTGAAAAATACCATCAGTATCAGCAGTGCAAAAAAGATCATAAACTAATTTATCATCTAAAGGTATTTTACTAATATCAAAATTTGGAATTTTATTGACTATGTTACTTATAATGGTTAAATTTTTAAGCCCTAAAAAATCCATTTTTAAAAGGCCTAGATCTTCTAAATGTTCCATCGTTACACCAGTTAAATAAATGTCATTATTTTTATACATAGGAATTATTTCATCTAAAGGACGATCCGCTATTACAATTCCGGCAGCATGAGTGCTTATATTTCTTTTAAGCCCTTCTAATTTTAAACTAATTTTATATAAATTTTTTAATTCATTATAACTATTTACATAATCATTAACTACTTTTATTTTTAAATTATTTTTTAAGTCTATATCTTTATTAATTACTTTTAAAAATTTATTTAAAAGCCTTTCATCTATTTTTAAAATTTTGCCAATTTCTCTTAAAACTAATCTTGGTTTAAAGGTTGCAAAAGTAATTCCTCCAGAAACATTTAAATTCCCATATTTATTTTTTACGTAGTTTATAACAAGATCTCTTTTAGTACTATCAAAATCAATATCAATATCAGGCATTGTTATTCTTTCATAATTTAAAAATCTTTCAAATAATAAATGATATTTTATTGGATCAATATCGGTTATACCTATGACATAACTTACTAATGAACCTGCTGCACTTCCTCTTCCGGGTCCAACCATTATTTTATTTTTTTTAGCAAACAAAACATAATCGTAAACAATTAAAAAATAATCTACAAATCCCATTTTATTAATAATTGTTAATTCATATTTTAGTCTATCTAGATACTCTTTTGAAACATTATTATTAAGTCTTTTTTTTAATCCTTTAAGACATAAATTATTTAAAAATGCTTGAGAGTTTTCACAGTATTTTGGAATATATTTTTTCCCTTCATCTATTGATACATTAAGCAAATTTACAACTTTTTCAATTTGAATTAAATCAAAATTAGTTAATGATTTATAATCAAAATAGCAATGATTATTTTGATTATTATTTTCATTTATAATGTTTAAATAATCTAAATATTTAATATCTTCTATATTAAAAGCTTTAATATCATTTACATATACAACATTTTGAGTTTTAAGCAAATTGTTTTGTAGTTCTACTTGATTTTCATATCCTAAATATATATCTTCAAAAAAATTTAATTCTTCAAAAATATCTTTACTTAAATATGGTATTATGCAAAGTACACTATCACTTAAATTTTTTAGTTCAATAATACTTATATTACGCTCATTTATTATAGTATTAATTTTAAGCAAATTTTTGTAACCTTTTTTATTTTTAGCATATAAATATACTTTTTTATTATTTATAATTATTTCCAAACCAATTATGGGTTTAATATTATTGGCTTTGCAAGCATTATAAAATTCAATGGCTCCAAAAAGATTAGAATCACAAATAGCACAACTTTTGATATTTTTTTGATTACAAAAAGAAATTAAATCTTTAATTTTAATTAAACTTTGTAAAATACTATAATCAGTTGTAACTTTAAGTGGACTAAACATAATATCTCCTTTAAAATAATTATATCACAAAGAAAAAAATTCATAAAAATATTTGACATATAATTTAATATATGATAAAGTTTTAAAGAAAAAGGAGGCATTCTAATGGCAAAAAAAGTAACAACTAAAAAACCTTTATCTGGTAATTTAAGAAGTCATGCTTTAAATGCTACAAAAATGGTTCAAAAACCTAATTTACAAAAAAAGACTATTGATGGAAAAAAAGTAATAATTAGTGCAAGAGAAGCTAAAAAATTAAAATAATATTTTTTGTTAGCAAAATTTATAAAAAGTAAAACCTAATTCTTGTTTGATATGAATTTGGTTTTTTTTATTTATCAATTTATTACCCAATTTTTTTTACTTATTTTATTTAATAATAAATTAATAATTTCTTTATCTAAAAGTAAATTTATTGAGAAAGTTTTACTACCAATTTGATTTATTGATGCACCACAATGATATATTTTTTCTTTATCTATAATAAAATATCTATCGTGATAAGTATTATCGTATTTTATATGTAAATTATGATATTGTTTATTATATCTTTTTATATCTAATTCTCTTAATTTTTTATTTTTCTTACATATGATTAATACTGGTACTTTTACTTCTCTAATCATATCTAGAACTAATTTATCTGTATATCCATCTATTATAATTAATTCTTTTTTTGCCATTTTAAATATATCAATTATTTTAGAGTAAGCATCATAAATTTGTCCATTAAAATAAATTTCATTGTTTATTTCTTTTGCTTCTAATTTTTTAAATGATTCTTGCAATAACTTAATATCATCAGTATTTTTTAAAGTTTGATTATAAAAATATCTTTGTTCATATAATTCATTTGATATGTATTTTCGCATAATATCAAAAGCATCAATTATAGCTACACTTATTTCACTAGCTATATTAGTGTTTAATATTGCCGCTAACATTGCTATACCTTGTTCAGTAAAAGCAAAATGACTTCTTTTAGAAACTCTTTTTGTTGAAAGTAAATATTTATCTTGAATTCTATTAAATTCACTTTCTTCTAATTTAAACATAAATCTTTCAGGAAATTTTTCTTTATTCTTTTTTACTATGTTATTTATTTCTTTTACTCCATTTTTACATCTATAAAGTTTAGCTAGATCAGAATCTAACATTACTTGAACTCCTCTTATTTCATATATTAAATTAGTTATTTTTTGAATGTTATCATTCATCTTTTCTCCTTTTTTATTAATTTACTTCCATCTTCATCTTATTACACGAACAAATATTTGTCAAGATGTTTTCATTTATTGACCGCCTACTAAAAAAGAAGCATAAATGCTTCCCTAATAAATTAAGCTTCCACCAATGATTATAGCAAGTAATATATATAATATTAATACTATAAAAACATAGCTACAAGCATTATTATTGTTATTTTGGTTGCAAGGATTTTGTCCACTGCCACCTTTATTACAACAGCTCATTAAAAACCTCCTTTAAATTAGACTAAATATATGCTCCTACAATTATGATAAGTAAAATAAATAATACTAAAATAATAGCAGCGCCAATTCCGTTATTTCCGCAATTCATAATTCACTCCTCCTTTATGTCTATTCATTTATAATTTATGGTTAATATTTTTAAATGTGAGTGCTTAATTTATTTGTATTTATTCTATACATTTGATATAATAATGCGTGAGGAGGGAAAATGAAGAAAGTTTTAATTTTAAGTGCAATATGTCTTTTTGCCCTATGCGGATGTGGAAAGATACCAAAACTTGCGAATGGTGAGGAGGCAGTTATTACATTTAAAAAAGATGGAAAAGAACATTCAATAAGTGCAGATGAATTATATGAATTATTAAAAAATAACTATGGAGTAGATGCTGTTACAAATTTATTAGATAAATATATTCTTGAAACAGAATTTCCTGAATATGCTGATTCAGCTAAAAAAGAAGCTGATAGTACAGTTGAAGCTTTAAAACTTAACTATAAAGATAAAGAAAATGAATTATTAAGTTTATTGCAAATTTATTATGGTCTTAATTCAGTTGAAGCTTATGGTGACTTTATATATATTAATAGTTTAAGAACACACGCTTTAGATGAATATGCAAAATTACAAGTTTCTGATAAAGATATTGAAAATTATTATAATAAAGAAGCTAAAGGTGACATTGAAGTATATCATATTTTAGTTACTCCTAAAGTTACTGATGGCATGAGTGAAGATGATCAAAAAAAAGCTGAAGAAGATGCTAAAAATACTATTAATGAAATAATTAAAAAATTAAATGATTCTAAAGATGCATTAACTACTTTTAAAGAATTAGTAAAAGAATATTCTGAAGATGAAAGCACAAACCAAAAAGATGGTAATCTAGGTTTTATTAATTATTATCAACTTAGTAGTGAATATGATGAATTAATTGATGCTGCTTATAAACTAAAAAATGGTGAATATAGTACAAAATTAATTACTACTAAACTTGGTTATCATGTTATTTATCGTAATGATTCTAAAGAAAAAGATACTTTAGAAAATCTAAAAGATGAAATTCTTGATATTTTAGCAGATAGAGTTAAAGAAGATGATGATAAAGCAAGTATTCATGCCTTAAAATATTATAGAGATAATTATAATATGAAAATTATAGATTCTGAATTAAATAATGTTTATGGAAAAAATTTAAACTCTCAACTTAATGCTCAATCAGCAGAATAATAAAAAAAAATTTGGTTTAGCCAAATTTTTTTATGTCCTAATATTTAAAACCTTTTTGATACATTTTGATTTTTATTTGATATTCAAGATCATTACCACTATATTTTTTACTTAATCTATTTTTTAACTTATTATATTCTTTGTTGTAAATTTCTTTATTATCAATAAAATCAAAATCATTAATAACTAAATTTATTTGCTCACTATAAAAACCTTTATTTTTTAATTCTTTTATAATTTTTAATTTAAGCATTGCTGAAGAAAGTTCATGATTACTATTAATTTTTTTATTAATATATTTTTTTATTTTTTCTAAAAAAATATCTTCTTCAATTGTATTTAAATAATTATTAATATCTTCTTCTTTAAAACCAAGTGCTTTTAAATCTTTTATGATTTTATTTGGTCCAGTTATTCTTAAATTTATTTCATCATTAATATATGCTTTAATATATAAATCTTTATTTAATAATCCTTCTTTACGTAATCTTTCTAAAGTATAATTAATAGAATTATTACTATAATCTTTTAATTTATTTTGAATTTCTTTTTCTGTTCTTAATTTAGCATTAATATATTTTAAAGCTTTATAATAACAATCTAAATATTGATTAAAATTTATAATTTCTTCTAATTTTTTCCCTTCAATATCTTTTTTTAATAATAATTCATATTTTAAAATTACATCATCATATAAATTTAATTTTTCACCTGTAGTAAAATTAATTTCATATATGTTTTTTCCTTTTTTGCTAATTTTCTTTATTTTCATAATTTAAACATGCCTTACTTAATTCATTTATTAAATTATCAACATCTTGCATTTCTTTTATTTTAGCCCCACTTGCATATTTATGACCACCGCCATTATATCTTGATGCTATTTCATTTATTATTGGACCTCTACTTCTTATACTTATTTTATATTGATTATTTTTAATATCTTCAGTTATAAAACACCAAACAAGTAGGTCATCTATAAAATTATAATTATTAATTAAATTTGATGGTGTTGCAACATCAACTTTGTATTCTTTTAAAACATCATCACTTATTTTAATATATCCAAAATGATTTTTATCTATAATTAAATTATTAGTTATATATGCTATAAACTTATATTCCGTAAAAGGCCTAGAATATAATTTTTCATACAAAGAAGTAAAGTCAATATTACTTACTTTCAATAAATTTATAACAGTTTCAAATGTTTCAACGGTAGTATTTTTTAAAGAAAATCTTTCACTATCTGATACTATTCCTAAAAATAAATTACTAGCAATACTTTTATCTAATTTTAACTTTGTATTTAAAATAAGTTCACAAACCATTTGACAAGTGCTAGATTTATTTTCATCAACCCATTCAACACTAGCGGATATATCTAATTTAGGATGATGATCTATTTTTAAAATTTCTTTATATTTTAAATTATCTATACCATCTATTCTTGACATATTAGGTACGTCTAAAACAATTAATAAACAATCATTTATTTTTTCATAATCTATCTTATCTAAATTACCATATTTTTTAAATTTAGCAACTCCTACTCCTCCTGCATAAACATTTTTATCTGGAAAAGTTAGCTTAATAGAATCTCTTAAAGCAAATGATGAACATATTGCATCAGGATCAGCTCCAACATGCCTTAAAATTACTATTGTTTTATAATTTTTTATTTGCCTATATATTTTATTTAATAACTTTTTATTTATTATTTTAATCACCCGCTTTCTTTATTAGCTTAATTATTATTTACTAATTAAATCTTGGGTATCTAATGCAATCATTAATTCTTCATTAGTTGGAATAACATATACAGGAACACTAGATTCATTACTAGAGATTAAACCTTCATGCTTTTCTAAATAAGATGCTATTTCATTATTTTTATTATGATCTATATAAATGCCTATAGAACCTAATTTATTAATTATATTTTCTCTAAATTCACGAGCATTTTCACCTAATCCTGCAGTAAATACTAAAGCATCTACTTTACCATTAAGTTTTACATAATAACGAGCAATATAAGAAACTATTCTATCAATATACATATCATTAGCTAAAATACATTTTTTATCTCCTTTAGCCATTCCTTCTTCAATATCACGATGATCAGAATATTCTTCACTAATAGCTAGTAATCCACTTTTTTTATTTAAAGCATTATCTACATCTTCAATACTTAAATTAGCATTTTTCATAATATATGGGATAATAGAATAATCTATATCACCACAACGAGTTCCCATCATTATTCCCGAATTAGGGCTAAATCCCATGGTTGTATCTATACTTTTACCATTTTCAATACAACAAATACTTCCGCCACTTCCAATATGACAACTAATAATGTTAACATTATCTTTGTTTAACATTTCTTTTACTTTTTTAGTAATATATCTATGGCTAGTTCCATGAAAACCATATTTTCTAACACTATAATCTTTATACCACTCATATGGTACTGGATATAAATATTCTTTTTCTTTCATTGTTTGATGAAAAGCAGTATCAAAAACACCAACCATTGGGGTATTAGGCATAGCTTCTTTAAAAGCTTTAATACCAACTATATTAGCAGGATTATGTAAAGGAGCAAGAGGTGATAATTCCTCCACTGTTTTTATAACATCTTCATTTATTAATGTTGATGCACTATATTTATCTCCTCCATGAACAATTCGATGTCCTACTCCATCTATTTCTTCTAAACTTTTAATAATATTATTGCTAAATAATTCTTCAATTAAATATTTAATCGCATCACTGTGATCTTTTAATTCAGCTTGTTTTTTAATTTTTTCACCATTTATTTTAATACTATAAAAAGAATCATTTAACCCAATTTTTTCAAAATAACCACTTATTAATTCTTTTCCTTCAGGTAGTTCAATACAGTTAAATTTAAGGGATGAACTACCAGCATTTACTGATAATATTTTCATTATTTCCACCTCTCTCTAATTATAAATTACTAAATTTGATTTGTAAATAAAGAGTTCAAAAAAAGGTTCTTCAAATTTTTAAAAGAACCTTTTTATCATCTAAATTATCTTTTTCTTACTAATTTTTTACCACTATAATTTAATCCTAAATTATGTTGTCCTAAAGTAATATTAATATTTATTTTATTAGTTTTATTATTTCTAGTTATCTTAATTAGTACTGATGGTAAATTCTCTTGAATTTTTTCTTTTAGATCCATTAAATCTATCTTATGATTATTAAAAATTAAAGTAAGGTTTGATTTTTCACTATCTAAAGTATTATCTTCAACCAATTTAGATACGGGAATAAAACTCATACCTAATTCCTCTAAAATATTTTCTTTACCTTCATGAATAGCGTCAATACAAGCCTTTAATTGTTTAGTACAATCAATAACATGAATACCATCCATTGGCATTTCTTTTAAGTAGGTTAAGTTAGAAATATAAGTGCCATTTATTAAATTACTTTGATACACTTTAATAAATTCTTCTGTTCCCTTTGTAAAAAGGCCAAAAGTTGCACAGACATAAATTCTTGCTGCTCCCATTTTTTTTAGTTCTTTAGCAGTTTCAATAATAGTTCCTCCACTAGAAATCATATCATCGACAATGATAACTGTTTTATTTTCTGGTGAAAAACCAACAAATTGTTTGGAAACTAAAGGATTTTTACCATCAACTATTTTAGTAACATCTCTTCTTTTAGAAAAGAAAGCATGATTACAACCAAAACGATCAGCAAAATGTCTTGCTCTTTTTTGGGCACCTTCATCAGGAGCTACTACCAAAATATTTTCAGGATGAGTATAATCTATTTTTTCATTAATAACCATTTCTTTTAACATTTCGTTAGTAACAAACATATTATCAAAATTGTGTTTAGAAATGGCCGCTGAAACATCTGGATCATGAGAATCAACAGTTAAAATATTACGAAACCCTAAATAATGACAATCTCTTAAATAATCTGCGGCTTCTGTTGATTCTCCAAATTCTCTTCGATGTTGTCTTCCATATGGTTGAAAAGGAATAATTAAATTTTTACGAGCCGGGTTATTTTTTAATGCTCCAATTGTTCTTTCAATATCTCTAACATGATCATCAGGAGATAAAACATGTCCCGTATAAGGATTAGGAGTTTTATCATTAACATCACAGATTATAAATACATCTTGATCACGACATTCTGTTGGTAATTTTACTTTAGCTGCTCCATCTTGAAATCGAATAAAATCGGCATCTACAATAGCATCTTCAGGCATAATTGCTCTTAATTCTTTTAAGCAATTATTGACAAATATTAGTTTTTCTTTCATTACTACTCCTTCATTTTAGGAATAATTGCACTTAAAAAGAAGGTATTAAATGCAAACTATCCCTTCTTATTTCTTCATTATAATTATAAAAAAATTAATTAATTTTGTAAACTAATTAGTGTTTATTTAACATTATTTTTCATTTTTTGCCTATCTAAATGACTTTTACTTCTTAAGGCCATTTTATCACTATTAGATTCATAATTTAAATTACATTCTAAATTGTATTCAAATGGATTAAAATAACTATTCATTATTTCTCTAAAATCTTCTTTTAAAAAATCACTACTTTTATAAAAATTATTATTTCTAATCATATTATCACCATTATTATTATGGTAGTTTTATTTAATTTGATACAATCTAATGCTTAAAGAAATAACTAGCTTTGAAATTTTAGTTAACTATAATTTGAGTAATTAAAAACTAACCCATAAGGGTTAGCCACTCATTAGGTAACGCTTATTGCGTCTTCCTATAAATTATATTAGCATATTTATTCTTTTTATTCAATTAAAAGATAATTATTACGAATTTTCTAGAAATTTAGCAACTAATTTTAAAAATATTAAAAATTTTTCATAAAATTTCATTTACAAAAATTATTTTTATTGGTTTAATAAAAAATTAAGGAAGATGTTATAAGTCTCTGCCTAAACTTTTTTGAAAAAACTATAGTGGGTTTTGGATAGAAAGGTGGTGGTGTCAATTGAATAAAAAATGTCGTGAAGACATATTTTTGTTAATTGTTTTAATTCTGGTATTGGCTCTGCTCATTCTAGTAATTAAAAACTAACCCATAAGGGTTAGAACCATTATTTAGGTAACGCTTATTGCGTCTTCCTATAAATAATATTAGCATATTTATTCTTTTTATTCAATTGTTATAATAAATCTTTAAATTCATCTTCATCTTCTGAATTTATAGTTACTGTTTTTTTATTTTTAATTGCATTATAAATCATATCTTCATAATTAATTAATTTCTCATATTCTTCACACTTTTGCTTAACAGGATTAATAACAGGATGATCTGGTACAAAAATAGTACAACAATCTTCATAAGGCAAAATGCTTATATTATAAGTATCTATTTTTTTAGCTATTTCAATTATTTCTAATTTATCAAAACAAGCTACCGGTCTTATTACTGGAATTTTAATTACTTCATTTATAGCACTCATACTTGTTAAAGTTTGACTAGCCACTTGACCAATTGATTCTCCATTAATTAAGACTTTAGCATTTATTCTACTTGCTAATATAGCACTAATTCGATACATCATTCTTCTCATAATAGTAATTAAATATTCATGAGGGATTTTTTTATATATTTCTTCTTGAATTTCAGTAAAATTAATAATATGTAATTTAATATCATTATTATATAATGCTAATTTTTGGGCTAAACTTTTTACTTTTTCTAATGCTCTTTCACTAGTGTGAGGTGGACTTTCAAAATAAATAGCTTCTATTTTAATACCTCTTTTAATGGCAAGATATCCTGCAACAGGTGAATCAATACCACCACTTAACATAAGAACACCTTTTCCTAAAGATGATACTGGATAGCCGCCTTTTCCTTTAATACTTTCAAAATAAAATAAAACTTCTTTAGTTCTTATTTCTATATTAATTAATAATTCGGGATTTTTAACATCCACCTTTATATTATCTATATTTTTTAAAATAAATGATCCAAAGATATTTCTTAATTCCATACTATTAAAAGGATAATTTTTATCACTTCTTTTAACTTCTACTTTAAAAGTTTGAAAATCTTTTTCACTTATAAGTTTTAAAATATCTTGTTTTATATTTTCAATATCCATATTATTATCTATATAAGCTGGTATTATTTCATGAATGCCAAAAATATTTTGCAATTTATCTAAAACTAAATTAAATTCATTTTCTTTTGGAATGATAAACATACGACCTAAATCATAATTAATTTCAACATTATTTAAGACTTTTTTTATATTATTATTTAAAATTTTTATGAAAAAATTACGATTATCTTTTTTGGTTGATAATTCTCCATATTTTAGAAAGATAATTTTTTTAAACATATTTTCACCAACTTCAATTAATTTAATAACTTGTTATATTCTACCTCAAATATTTCTAAAAATCTATTAATTTCTAAAACAGTTGTCATATGAGATAAACTTATTTTTAAACAAGATTTACTTCGATTTAAATCTTTATAAATAGCCATGACTCCACTAGCTATTTCTCCTTGTTTATAAGTACCAACACAAATATCTTTATTAGCTAAATTATTTATTAATTCATTAATATTTACTTTAGTTAAACTTATATTAATAATATATGGAATTGAATACTTGGTCTTATTTATTTCTATTCCCTCTAATTTTGATAATTTACTTGTAATTCTATCATTTAATAAATTAATATATTTTTCTCTTTTTTCAAGTTCTTTTAAAGATGTTTTTAAAGCTTCTTTCATACTAGCAATTAAGGGAATAGGAAAAATACTATTTGATGATATATTATTTTTATTTTCTCCATACAAAAGGGGAACTAATTTAATTGAATCATTTTTATAAAGAAATCCTATACCTTTTGGGCCATAAAATTTATGAGCTGAAATACTGCCTAAATCTATGTCGCGAAAGTTTATAGGTGTTTTACCAATAGCTTGAGTCAAATCAGAATGAAAAATTGTGGCTTCATTTTCTTTTTTTATTATTTGTCTTAACATTTTTAAAGGTTGTCTTACGCCTGTATCATAATTTACAGCACAAATACTTACTAAAATAGTATCATCTCTTATAAGTCTTTTTAAATCATCAAAAATAATTAAACCTTCATCATCATTATCAACATAACTTATTTCAAAACCAAGACTTTCTAAATAATTACATATTTTATATATTGATGGATGTTCTAATTTAGATGTTATAATATGTCTTCCTTTATTATGTCTTTCTAAAGCAACTCCGATTAAAGCCATATTATTAGCCTCTGTTCCGCCACTTGTATAAATTATTTCTCTTTCCATTACATTAAATATATTACTAATTTCTTTTGTAATATTATTTAAAAATTCTAAACTTTTAGTTCCTAAATTGTGATTAGAACTACTAGAGGCATAATACTCTTTACTTACCTTTACATAAGTATCTAAAGCATCAAGGGATATTGGTGTTGCTGTACTATAATCTAAATATATCAATAGTATCACTCCTATTTATATCAAAATTATATCAAAAAAAGAGATAATAATCTATCTCTATTTATATTCTTCTAATAAGCGTTTGTGAATGCCAGGTTCAATAATATTTATAGCATTAATTGCATTTTCTAAACTATTTTTAAAATTTCCTTTATAAAATGCTGTTTCAGCTTTTAATAATCCTAATTCAACATCTTTATTAATAACTCGATATCTATTCCCATAAACAATTGCTGTTTCGGCCATTTTTGCAGTTTTAACAGTTTCATTAATCGTATTATAAACTTTTAATACTAAATCTCTAGCATTATCCACTCTTATATTTAATGTTTTAATTGATATAGGTCTTTTTTCTAATTCTTTTACCATTTCATTAATAGCTAAAGTAGCTTCACTTAATTCTATATAATAATTTTTAGGTATAACGGGCAATTTATAACTTCTAACTTTTTCTTTAGCTTGACTTAAAATATCTTTTATTTCATCTAATTGATCTCTTGCTCTTATTTCATCTTCTTTTAAACTTCCTAATGTTCTTAAAGCAACATTTAATTTTTCTTCGGTTTTTGTTAATTTATTATTAAGAATCTCCATTTCTTTATTTAAATGGGAATAAGCTAATGTTTTATTACGTTCCATTTCTACAACCCGATCATATGACGCTCTTATATTATTAAATGATTCTTTTATTTCACTTATAACTAACACTTCATCATCAGATAAATCATAGCTATATTTTATATCATCAATTTTACGATATAATTCATTGTTAATTTTTTCTAATTTACTTACTTTTATTAAAATGTTTCTTTTATAATCTTCATATAATGTTTTAGTAAGCCTTTCTTTATCAAAATCATTATATAATGAATCAAAATAATCAAGCATCGTTTTTAATTCAAAAACAGAATCGACAACATTTAAAACATTTAATCTACTAAAAATATCTTGAATTTTTTTATTAGCTTCATCAATATTATATTCTATATTTAAATATTCTAAATTAAAACCTTCTACTTTCATTTTATGATATATATTATTTATATCATTAATTCTTTTTGGTATTAAAACATTACCCAAATTAATAATTAATTTTGTTTCTTTAATAACTACTTTTAGATTACCTATAATATCATCAATTGCTTTAACAATTTTCCCTACTTCTAAATATTCATTTTTTTCCATTGCATCTTCAAAAGCTTTAAATAATTTATCAACATTTTCAAATTGCAACTCAATAGGTTTTTTTATAATTTCAAAATCTTTTTCATTACTATTATATAGATTTCTAATTTCTCGATAATCAGATTTTAATTTAATAACTGTTTCTCTATTTCTTTCTTCTGATAATGTTATCTCTTTAATTTCATTTAATAAAAAATCACTTTTTGTTTTTAAATAATTTATATTAACTTCAACATCAATTAAATTTTGCTTTAATTTATCATAGTTTTTTTCATTAAAATCATTTTGAAGTTCAATTATATCATCAGTAATTTTGGGAATTTCTTCATCCCTCATATTTTCAAATCTTTTAAGCCAACCTTTATATTTTTTCTTAAGTTCAGCATTATTAACTAATGCTTCAACTTTATTTAATTCAGATAAAATACTAGAAGATATTATTAAATTTTTTTCTCTTTCTAGTTTATTAATTTCATTATTTATACTATTTTTATATCTTTTATTCATTATAAGTAATACTAAAAGCACAATAATCATAGTTAATAGATAATATCCAACTGCTATAAGTAAAAATGTTTCTCTAGTCATTTTATCACCCTACTTATAAATTTTATCATAGAAATAATTTTTTTAGAATACAAGAATTTACAAAAATTTTAATTTGTTAATATTTGTCAAATTTTATGATTTATATTGTTTAAAAAATATTATTTTTTTATAATAAAAGAGAGCTTAAAGTTCTTGTTATTTATATTTTAGTTATGGGAGGTAATTATGACTAAATATGTATTTGTTACAGGGGGTGTTGTATCAGGTCTTGGTAAAGGAATTACCGCTTCAAGTATTGCCCTTCTTTTAAAATCCAGAGGTTATAAAGTTTTTATGCAAAAATTTGATCCTTATTTTAATGTTGACCCCGGAACTATGAATCCTATTCAACATGGAGAAGTATTTGTGACTTATGATGGTTGTGAAACTGATTTAGATTTAGGACATTATGAAAGATTTATTGATGAAGAATTAAATTATTCATCAAATATTACAAATGGAAAAATATATAAATCTGTTATTGAAAAAGAAAGACATGGTGATTATTTAGGAGCTACAGTTCAATTAGTTCCACATATTACTAATGAAATTAAAAATAAAATTTATGAAGCTGGTACTTCTTCTTCAGCTGATATTGTTATTACAGAAATAGGTGGTACAGTTGGCGATATTGAAGCTGAAACTTTTATTGAATCTATAAGGCAAGTGCAATATGAATTAGGTAGTGAAAATACTTTTTTTGTTCATTGTACATTAGTGCCTTTTATTTTTGGATCAGATGAATTAAAAACAAAACCAACTCAAAATAGTGTTAAAGATTTAAGAAATAAAGGTATTCAACCAAATGCAATTGTTTGTAGGACACCATTTGAAACAAGTAAGCTTATTAAAGAAAAATTATCTTTATTTTGTTCCGTTCCAGAGGCAAATATTATAGATTCGGTAGATGTTAATAATATTTATCAAATACCAATTAATTATCATAAACAACATTTTGATGAAATTATTTTAAAACAATTTGGATTGCCTTTAAAAAAAGCTAACTTAAAATATTGGGAAGATTTAATTACTACTGTTGATAATCTAAAAGAAGAATTAGAAATTTCTTTAGTTGGTAAGTATGTAGAATTGCATGATGCATACATATCTGTGGGAGAAGCTTTAAAACATGCTGGTTATAAAATAAATAAAAAAATTAAAATTAATTGGGTTGATTCTGAATCATTGGAAAAAGAATCAGTTAATCTAAAAGATATTTTTAAAAATTCTAAAGGCATTTTAGTACCTGGAGGTTTTGGATCTCGAGGTATAGAAGGAAAAATAAAAGCAATTAATTATGCTAGAGTTAATAAAATTCCTTTTTTAGGTATTTGTTTAGGTATGCAACTTGCCGTTATAGAATTTGCTCGTAATGTATGTAAATTAGAGGATGCAAATTCAACAGAATTTAATCCATTATGTAAAAATCCTATTATTGATTTAATGGCTGATCAAAAGTCTATTATTAATATGGGTGGTACTCTTCGTTTAGGAAATTATGAATGTACAATAACAAAAAATACTTTAGCTTATAAAGATTATAATCAAGATATTATTTTAGAACGTCATCGTCATCGTTATGAATTTAATAATAACTACAAAGATATATTAGAAAAATTTGGTATGATTTTTTCGGGAGTTAATACTAAAGCAAATTTAATAGAAATTATTGAACTTGCTAATCATCCTCATTTTATAGCTTGTCAATTTCATCCAGAGTTTAAAAGTCGACCTACTAAACCTCATCCTTTGTTTTTAAGTTTTATTGAAGCAGCTAATAAATTAAAATAAAAGTTGAATTTGATAATTTATCATTTTCAACTTTTTTTGTTATTAAAAGAAGAGAAATTCATTCTCTTCCAGTTTAAGTCTATGAGGTTTTAACGAGTTTTCCTTCTCGGGTTAAGCTTGTACTATAAATGGATCAGATAGAGTTCCTGAACCAGTAATTTCTACAGTATTAGATAGAAAGAAGACCGGGCGGACTTTGGCGTCGAAAAGAGAAATACGCCACGTAAGGGTCCCCTTTTCAGTCCAGGTGTAGTACGCGAGTTCACTCTCATCCAAGATAAGGCTCATAAGCCACTCCGCAGAGTCAGATCCCGAATAACCACTAAATCTTACATTTATCCAACTCGTTGAGCAGTTATAAGAAGAGTATCTATACCAATGGCAATTCGCGAACTCTCCGGATTTATAATCGGTGCTAGCAGCAAAATAGAAATCCTCAAGATCAGCTAAAGCAATTTTAACATTGGAGGTGCCATAGAGATCAAATGTGCTACTATACAAAGTTTTTGCATTCTTATCAACCGCATCACTATATCTTCCATAGGTTGGCCAAGAATGATCAGAAATTTTCTTATACCAATCGCTTGTCGTTGCCATATATGAATACGTACTACTATCTACAAAAATATTAGTATCACCATTAGTTCCTTTAGTACTTCCCTTGCTTGTGCCTAAAACTCTCTTACCTAAATATGTATTTTGAAAAGCATCAGAAACATTTCTATTAAATCTAAAAGTTTCATATTCTGAACCTTCTTTTATTGGAATATTTTTAATAAGTTTCAATTCACCACCTGATGTTATTCCTATTATTCTGTACATGTAATCACTTGTTAAATCACATTTGGCACCACTTCCAAAACATATGAAATTATCTACTACTCCTTTACAAGCTGTTCCAGAAGTTTTACCTGCGTCAACATTAGCATCGCATACACCGATAAATCTATACATGTCTCCCAATAATTCTGTACTTAATCCTTTTGGTTTATTTGTTATTAATTTACTTGCAGTAAATGTAGCTTCTTTTGTTGATATTTTTTTACTT
>CANRDZ010000022.1 GCA_947629465.1 uncultured Bacilli bacterium
TTCATTTAATTCTGTTTCTAACTCTAAATAACCTTCAGCAGTTAGTTCGAAAAAATCTTCTTTTTTCACAAAAATCTCTCCTTTTTAATTAACTTACAAAATGATACTATAAAACTTATTATTTGTCAAATAATTTTATACGCATCATGGAATATTTATTAATTGGGGTATCAAAAGGTAAATAAAGGTGCATTTGAGGATGTCTTGCCACTTCAATATTATTATTTTCTTCATCAATGATGGTATTTATAGTATATGTAATGGGTTCCATATTAGGACCAATAAATTCAACAATATCACCTTTTTTAAAATAATTTCTTTGTTCTAAATAAATTAATTTATTTTTTTCATCGTAATCTAAAACAATTCCTAAAAAATCTTGATTACTAATTTCAATGCGATCGGTAAAATAACTCTCATTAACTGATGGAAATTTATGATAAAATTGGGGCATTGAATCACGATTTGCTACCCGATTTAATATTTTTTGATAATATTTTTTATCTTGTTCAGTTAAAGTATGAGAATTAATTTTATCAATTATTTTTCTATAACACATAATTACAGTAGCTATATAATAAATAGAACGCATTCTTCCTTCTACTTTAAAAGATGATACTCCTATATTTATCATATCTTCAATATATTCAACCATATTTAAATCTTTACTCATAAAAGTAAAGTCGGGTAAATTTTCATCTTCATTTTTAAATACCCATCTACATATTTGAGCACATCCCCCACGATTAGAGTCTCTATTAGTCATATAATTTGATAAAACACATTTACCACTTATACTTGTACACATAGCACCATGGATAAAACATTCAAGTTCTACATTACATTCTTTTTTTATTCTTATTATATCTTCTCTTGATGATTCTCTACCTAATACAAATCTTTTAACATTTAAATTTTTCCAAAAATTAATTGCCCTGTAATTTAAAATACTAGATTGAGTTGATAAAATAATATCTAATCCTTTTTCATAAGATTTTTTTACTGCTACTATATCGCTTACGATAACAGCATCTATCCCAATTTCTTTTAAGCTACTTAAATATTCATCCAAATTAAGCAAATTTTTGTCATGAAAAACAATATTAACTGTTACATATATTTTTTTATTTAAAGAATGAGCAAATTCAGTAGCTATCTTTATTTCTTCCAGACTAAAATTTTTAGCATTGGCTCTTAAACTAAAATCTTTACCACCAATATAACAAGCATCAGCACCATATAAATAGGCTATTTTAAGTCTTTCTAAATCTCCAGCAGGAGCAAGTAATTCAGTCACTATTATCCTCCTTTAATTTATAAATTGTTTCCGTATCCAAAAAGCCACGATCATATGATCCTTCATATTTATTAGCTAATAATTTTTGAATATCATCACTATTAAGAAAAGCACTATTAATAAAATAATATTTAGCTTCTAAATTCATTAATTCTAAACCATTAAAAAGTGGTACATGATAAAACATTGTTCCATAATCATTTTCATAAAGTAAAAATTCTTTTTGATTATTCATAATTTTTAAGGGATTGTTTTTGGGAATATTATAAAATTTACTATAATTATCAATTAATAATCTTCTCGAATACATGGAAGGTACATATCCTAAAATAAATATAGTTAATTTATTTTTTAAATTATTATTTATATTTATTAATTCTTCTTTTGTAATATCAGTAGATACTATTAGAGAATCTACATATTCTAAATATAATTTAATTGATTCTAAATTACTATTAAAATGACTTAAATAAAGTATTTTCTCAATATCTTTATTTTTTATTAATTCTAATACTCCTAAATCATCAAAAATTATTCCTTTTATCTTAATATTATTTAAAATATCATTTAGCTTATCTATACTTTCATTATCTAATATCCGATTTATAAATAAATATCCATCTGAAGGTATTTCTTCAATTAAAAAAGTATTAGGCATTCCTACACAAAAACCTTTTAAAGGATATGCAAAAAGATTTATACCTAATTTTAAATAATTATTTAATTCATCTAAACTATTAATTGTAATAATTATTTTATTTTTCATTTTTCCAAGTACTTACAGATAAGCCATCACCAATATCATAGAAAGTTGTATTAAATTCTTGATTATTTTTAAGAAATTCAATGTATTCTTCTATTTTACCAACTAAACTTCTTAAATTTTTACTCTCTATTTTATCTTTTGCTCCTACATAGCCATGAAATTTTAAATTATCAGTGATTATAGCACCATCACTTTTTAAAAAATATTTATATTTTTCAAAAAATTTAGTATTTTGAGCTTTAGCTCCATCAATAAAAATTAAATCATATTTTATTTCTTCAGATAAATTTACATCTAAAGCATCTTGAAAAACAACATTTATTTTTTTATCAAATCCACATGCTTTAACATTTTTTAAAGCTTCCATATATCTTTCTTCATCACGCTCTATAGTTGTTACAATGCAATCTTCTTTACTACTAGCCATGAGAATAGCTGAATATCCTATTGCAGCCCCAATTTCTAATACATTTTTAACATTATGTTCTTTTATGTATTTCATTATAAAAGCAATTGATTTTTTTTCTATAATGGGTACATTTTTTTCTTGCGCATAATTTTCCATTTCTAATATTTTTTCTTTCATTTTTACCACCTATATTTTTCTCTGTTTATTTGATGTTCTTCATATGTTTTGGCAAAATGTAATTTACCATCTATATCCGCGAAAAAATAAACGTAATCATCATTACTTGGATTTAATGCAGCATCAATAGATAATAGACTTGGATTACAAATAGGACCTATTGGTAAGCCAATAAAAGAAGTTATACGAGTATTATAGGGATTTTTATCATTTAAATCTTCTGTTGTTAAAGATTCACCTATTTTTTTTCTTACACCATAATAAGTCGTAACATCCATTCCTAAACTCATTTGTAAATCTAACCTTTTATAAATTACTTCACTTGCTATTTTTTTATCTTCTTCTAATTTCGTTTCATTTTCAATTATACTTGCGATAGTTAATATTTCATGATAACTATAATCGCTTTTTTCAAATTGAGTAATATAATTATCTAACATATCTTCTGTTTTATCAAGTATTTTTTCTATTATGTCTTCTATTGTATCATGTTTAGAAAAATTATAAGTAGCAGGATATAAATATCCTTCTAATGGATAATATATATTATTATTTAATATACTATTATCTAAAAAATCGTATTTTTTGATTAATTCTTTTAAATAATCTTGATCATTTAATTTAGCTATTACTTCATCTTTATTAAAATTAAACATTTCACATATTTGATCAACATAATCTACTAATCTTTTTCCTTCAACTAAAGTTAATCTATATTTACCACCAGATTTAAAACTATTTAATATTTCTTCTAATCCCATACTTCTTTTAAGTTCATAAGTACCAGGTTGAATCATAATATCTTCATTTAAATAAAGATAAATAGTTCCAGAAATACGACTTTTTAAAAGTTTACTTTTATATAAGTTATTAATTACTTCTTTTTTACTAGCTCCAGATCGAATATTAAAGTTAACGATATCTTCACTATTATAGCCAGTTAGGCCATAAAAATATAAACCTATTAAAAGGATAATAATTAATAATATACTAATTAAGACAATAATAATTTTTTTCATTCTCCATTAACACCCTTTAAAATACTATTTATAAAATTAGTTTCTTCTTCATTAATATTAATTAATTTATTATCTTTTTTTAAACCTACATAAAAACGACTAGAAATATAATCTTCATAAACAATATAAATTTCTTCATTATGCTCTATTTTATATAAAATTTTAAAATTTCTTTCTTGTCCTTTTTTATTCCTTAAAATCATTACTACACTTCCTTAAATAACTTTCTAAAATAAGTGATGCTGCAATAGCATCAATTTTATTTTTAGTATTTTTAACATGTTCATTATTTAGATGAATAATATTTTCAGCACTCTTTGTTGTAAGTCTTTCATCTATTAAAATAACTTCGATCTTAAAATTTTCTTCTAGCATTTTTTTGAAATTTAAACTTCTTTCACTAGCAAAGCCATTTGAACCATCCATATTTTTAGGAAATCCTAATACTACTTTATAAATACTATAATCATCAATAATTTTTTTTAATTCTATTAAAGCATATTTATAATCTTCTTGAGCAAATTTTATAACTTTTAATGGAGTTGCAAGTGTATTAGTTTTATCACTAATTGCGACTCCTAAACTTTTAGTCCCTAAATCTAAACCTAAAATACGCATTATTTACCTTCATAAGAGTTGATTAGTGCTAAAAGTATTTCTTCCCTTTTTAAACTTCTTATTTTTTCTCTTGCTCCTTCATAATTAGATATATAAGCAACATCACCAGTAAGAAGATAACCAACTAATTGATTTTCAGCTTTATAACCCTTTTTTTCTAATGAACTAATTACTTCATTTAACGTAATTAAAATTAATTCTTGTCTTAATGCTGATACATCAAATATACTTGTTCTATCCATATTACTTCACCAATTTCAATTTTATCAAATGTAAGAACTATTTTCAATAATTTAATCTTTTATTTTAGGCAATATATAATTTTCTTTTGCTTTCATCATTAAGCCCAATTACTTGATCACAGATAATTATTTTATTGGTTATTTCTAATAAAACATTATTATATTCTTTAAAAGATATTTTATTAAGGGCTTCATTAAACTTAAAAATAATTCTTTTAATTGTAAAAATATTTCCATTTGTTTTAACAATAATTTCTTTTATTACTTCATCACTTATATATTTACTTAAATTTTTAATTTTATATTTATTGTATACTTCATTATTTAATAATTCTTTAAAAAAATTTATATCTCTATTATATGTTACAGGTAACAATATATTATCTTTTTTTAAAATATTAATTCGTTTTAAATCATTTATAAAATTAGGATCAGATATAGTTGCAATTACTTTTAATCTTTTAAATAATGAGCTATATAATAATTTTTGATAAGTTTCATCAGAATCATTATAAACATCAAAATTATCTATTATTAAAGTAATATTTTCAAAATCAATTGTTTTTAAAGCTAAATCAAAAAAATCATTTAATATTAAATAAGGATTATCTAAATATTTGTTATCTATTAAACATTTAGCATTATTTCCTACTATAAAAAGATCTTTTAAATGATTCAATAAATTATTATTATAATGGTCAAAGAAAAGAAAATAACGACTGTAAATTTGGCTATAATATTTTTTTATATAAAGAATTAATTTTTTTATGATTAATGCTAAATAATATATTTTATTTAATCTTTGATCATTAAAAAATAAATTATCTGAATAAGTAAAAGTACCATTTATAACTCGATTATTATTTTGGGCATAATAATAATTTAAAATAGTACTCTTGCCTACTCCTTTGGTGCCCATTAAAAACATAGATTCTTTAGTATTATCTATTTTAGTAATTATGGAAGTTAAAGGTTCTTTAAAAATTTGAAACATAAATAATCCTTCTTAAAAGATATTATATATTATTATTTTTTTTAATGCAATAAAAAGGCTATTTTAGAAAAAATGGGAATTGATAGAAAATACAAAAATATATTTAAAATAAAAACTATTATTATATAAGATAAACTATTAATAAAGTTTTTTATAACTTTTTCTTTAAGTAAATTTTCATTTTTATATATAATTAAACCTATTGTATATCTACTTATATTAAAGATTTTCTTTAAAAAAATAAGCATTAAAATAAGTGTAATTATTTTATTAATTATAAGATATATTAATATATAAATAAGACCTTTAAGTTTAAAAGAAGCTAGAAATATACTGATTAAAAACCCTATTGATAATCCTTCGTAAAAAATAAAACAAAGTCCTAATGGTAAACCAATAATAAAAAATGAAGATACTAATAATAATGACATAATAATTAAATCTTTAAAAATAGCATTATATTTAAAACTATTATAAGAACTTATTGTATTAATTATATTACTTTTTATATCATTACTTTGAAATGCATAATAAAAAATTCCACTAATTATACCAATTGTAATTAAAAAAAACATAAATATTAAATATTTCTTGTTTTTAAATAGTTTATTTTGCATAGCATCCTCCCCTAAAGATTATGCAAAAAAGCTTTTAAAAATGTCTAAAGTATGATATATTTTAAATTGTTGAAGGGATGTATATGAAAAAGAAAACAAAAAAAATTGTTGTTTGGGTTATGTTAATCCTTATGCTTTTAAGCGTTGTTGCTAGTGTTTTAGCTTATATTATTGCGGCACTTTAAAAAAAGATTAATAAATTATAAAACTTATCATAGAAGATGAACATAATAACCAAAGATGCAATTAAAAATGGACCATAAGGTAGTTCATTTTTTTTATTTAAATATAAAACTGCAACGGCATAAGGTAAGGCCAAAATAGAAGCAAAAATTAAACAGATAAGTCCCATTTCATAGCCTATTACAGGATAACCTAATGTTAAACCAATTAAAAAAGCTAATTTTATGTCTCCTCCCCCTAAAGATTCTTTTTTAAATAATTTATCACCAATTAATTTAATTAAATACATTGTAAACATTAAACAAATTCCAAATATAATTGCCCATAATGTATTTTTAAAACCAATTTCAAAATATTTTAAGATTATTATTAAAATGCTACTAATTATTAAAGTTGAATCTAATATAATCATATATTTAAAATCAGTTATGAATATAATAATAGCAGTGGATATTAATACTAAATAAATTAAATACTTTATATTAAAACCTAAATATAAATACCCTCCTAAAAATAATAAAGCTGTTACTAATTCAATAATAAAATGATCAAAACTTATTTTTTGATGACATTTTAAACATTTTCCTTTTAAAAATATATAAGAAAAAAGGGGTATTAATTCATACCAATTTAGTTTTTTATGACAATTTTCACATTCACTTCTTGTAAATAAACTTCTTTTAAAAATTAATCTTGTTGATAGACATAGATAAAATGATCCCATTATAGCTCCAATCAAAAATATTAATCCATAAATCATTTCATCATCTCCTCATACATATCAAACATTGGTAAAATAACGGCAATTAAAATGCCTCCAACTACAATTGCTAAAAATGCGATTAAAATTGGCTCAATAAATGTTTTTAAATTCTTAACAAGATCTTTGTGTAAATTTTGATAATATTTGCTAATTCTTAACATCATATCATCTAATTCCCCTGTATTCTCACCCGTCATTATCATAAAATACGCTACTTCAGGAACGGCCCAATGACCTTTAAAAGCTGTGGATATCTTTTCACCTTTAGTAATATTTTTAATTGTATTTTCTAATATTTCTTTATAAATTTCATTATTTGTAATTTTTAATAAAATATTAACACTATCTGTTATATATACTCTATTTTTTAAAAGAGATGCAAAAGTTTTAGTAATAATGGCTAATTCATTATATATAATTACATTTTTTATAACTGGTAAATGCATTAATGTCTTTTGAATAAATTTTCGAAAAGATTGAACTTTTTTATATAAGAAAATAAATAATAATACTCCTACTAAAATTATTGTTAAAAATGATAATATGTTAGTTTCTAAATAATTACTAATATTTATAATAAAAGTTGTTATAGGATTTAATGTCATATTATTAGAATTATATGTTTCAACAAATTCAGGAATAATAAAAGTTAAAATAAAAATTATAACACCTATAGCAAAAACACTTACAATAGCAGGA
The DNA here is from genome assembly GCA_947629465.1 of uncultured Bacilli bacterium. GTDB lineage: Bacteria > Bacillota_I > Bacilli_A > RF39 > UBA660 > SIG200. Next base: position 7,785 of record CANRDZ010000022.1, read on the forward strand.
TAAATAAGAGCTTGAGTTGTTTGTCTATGAGTATCATCAACTTCTTTATAATAATTAGCTAAATCTTTTAAAGTTTCAATTAAAGTTCCACTTTCTTCACTAGCGGTAACCATATTTATTAAAAGAGATGGAAAATATTTATCAAGCTTTTCTAATGCATGAGAAAATGATGATCCTAATGTAAGTTCAAATGATAAAGATTGATAAATCTTTTTTTGCCTTTTATTCTTGGCTTGTCTTTCTAATATTTTTATGGAATCATTTAAAGATATACCTGATTCTAAATAAGCTTCAAGTTGAGTTAAAAAGAAAACTAAATCACGTGATTTTAGACGTGAATCACCAATATCTTTATTTAAAATATTTATTAATGGACTTGTTTTAATACTATATACTGTATATCCTTCATTAATTAAAAAAGAATTAATATCTAATTTACTAGAACCATTCATTTTTCCTTTTTTTATTTGGCCATTTTTATCACGCACTTTATAATAATAGGTATTAATTTCTTTACTTCTTGTTGCACCAGTTGTTCTTAAATCTTTTTCTAATTCTTGATATTCTTTATCTAATTTAATTAATTTCTTGGGACTATATTTAATTTTTTTATTTTGCGAAAATATTTTCTTTAAAGGTATTATAGTAAGTACTTTTAAGCCCAAAATAGCATATGAAAAAATAGATAAAATAATATTTACTATATCATCTAAAAACTTAAAAATAAAATTTTTATTTTCTTTTTTATCTTCCATATAAAAATACCTTACTTTATTTCTTAAATTATAACATAAATATTATAGTGTTTCTAGATATTTTTGCATAAAATATTATAGGTGATTTTTATGTTTGGCCCAAGAATAGGTAATCCTTTTTCTTTTACTAAAGTAATTGGAGGTATTTCTAAAACATTAGGTGTCATAAATCAAGTAATTCCAATTTATAAAGAAGCTAAACCTTTAGTTAATAATGCTAGAAATGCAATTAGTTTACTAAAAGAATTTGGAAATACAGCTACTAAAAAAGTTATCGAAAATACCAATAAAAATATAGGACCTATTAAAGAAAAAATTCAAAAAATTACTAATGAAAAAGGACCTACTTTTTTTCAATAAGTCCTTTTAATTCTAAACACTCTTTAACTAATTTTATCTTTTTTAATAAGGGAACTTGAGAAATTATTTTTTTCCTTTCTTCTATTAAATATTTATAGTATTCTTCATTATTAGATATACCATATAATAATTCTTTTTTCTTTAATTTTTGATTTGCTCTTATACATAATAAAATTATATAATAATGATTATTTTCTAAAACAGCTTCTTCTGTTACTATTTTATAACCCATTTTATTTAAATTTTTACGTAATAAATAATAATTATTATTACTAGCAATGATAAGTTTTTCGGGAGTATGAGGATCTTTTAAAATATTTAATATTGTATGAGTACCCATTCCAGCAATAACTGCTGTATTAAATGAAACAGGAATATCTTTAAAACCATCACTTAAAAAACTTTTAATTTGAACATGATATTTGCGAAAATTATTTTGAGCTGTTTCTAAAGCTTTTTTTGAAATTTCACTAGCATATACTTCTTTACATAATTTATTTTTTTTGAGCATTATACTTAAATAGCCATGATCAGTTCCAACATCTAAAACAATATCTTTTTGACTAATTTTACTTGCAATAATTTTTAATCTTTCACTATTCATATTAATTATTTAAAAAATCTTTTAGCTTTTTAGCTCTTGAAGGATGACGTAATTTTCTTAAGGCTTTAGCTTCAATTTGTCTAATTCTTTCTCTTGTTACATTAAATCTTTTACCCACATCTTCTAAAGTATGACAAGTACCATCAGAAAGGCCAAATCTAAGTTCTAATACTTCTTGTTCTCTTGGTTGAAGAGTTTGTAAAACTTCTTTTATTTCTTCTTTTAATATTTCATTTTCTGTATATTCTTCAGGTGATAAGCTACTTTCATCTTTTAGAAAATCGCCTAAATGAGAATCATCTTCTTCGCCAATTGGAGTTTCAAGAGAAACAGGCTCTTGACTAATTTTTATTACTTCTCTTACTTTATCAACTGATATTCCCATTTTTTTAGCAATTTCTTCATCACTTGGTTCTCTATTTAATTCAAGGGTCATTTGTCTTTGGACTCTAACCATTTTATTAATTGTTTCAACCATATGAACAGGAACTCTGATTGTTCTGGCTTGATCTGCTAATGCTCTTGTTATAGCTTGTCTAATCCACCAAGTAGCATATGTTGAAAATTTATAACCTTTGTCATAATCAAATTTTTCTACGGCTTTCATAAGACCAATATTACCTTCTTGAATTAAATCTAAAAATAGCAACCCTCTTCCCACATATCTTTTGGCAATAGATACTACTAAACGAAGATTACTTTCAGCAAGTATTCTTTTAGCTTCTTCATCACCATCAGCAATACGAATAGAAATATTCATTTCTTCTTCATTAGATAGTAAACTGATACGGCCAATCTCTTTTAAATACATTCTTACAGGATCATTAATATTAACATCTTTGGTAAGTTCTGCATCATCCAAAATAACTGGTTCTTCTTCTAAATGCATTAAATCGGGAGCATCTCCACCTGATGCAGCATCTTCTTCAGTTATAACACTAATTCCGGCATCTACAAAAGAATTATATAAATCATCTAAAGTATCACTATCTATTTCCAATCCTTTTAATGTATTTGCTAATTCTTCAAAAGTTATATAACCAATTTCTTCCCCTTTTTTTATTAATTCTTGTTTTCTTTCTTCAAATGTTTTAATTTCTTGCATTTCTACACTTCCTTTTTTTTATCTATTATTTTATTAGTTAAATCAATTTGTTTATTAATATTTTCTATTTGTTCATTAATATCGGTTGCATTATTTATTCTTCCTATTATTTCTTTGATATTTTCTTTTGTAAGTAATTTATTTAAAATATTAATATAATCCATAAAAGTTTCTTCATTTAAATCATTAAATGTCATATTTTCCGTTATTTTACTAACTAATCCTTTAATACTATCAATATTTTCAGCATAACTTATAAAGTCTGCTAAATTTATTTTACCAAATAATCTTATATAATATTCAATTTCTGAAATTAAATTTCTTTCATCTGCATTTTTTAAAAATCCTAATTTATTATTAAATATTTTTAAATATTTACTATCACTCATCATATAAAATAAAACATTATAGGCACATATTTCATATTTATCTTTTTTTATTTCTTTTTTTGTTATCTTTTCTTTTATTTCTTTTTTAAAAGATATTTCTTTTTTTAACATGTCATAATCAATATTATATTCTTGACTTATTTTTTTTAAATATAATTCTTTAGTTAAATTATCTTTATTATCAAGTAATTTTAATACTTCTTTAATATAACTTACTAATTCAATTGTATTATTTAAATTCTTATTATTTTTTAAATAATCTATTTTATAATCTAAATAAGTCTGACTATTTTTGATAGTATCTTTAAAAGCCTCTATTCCAAAAGATACAATATATTCATCGGGATCTTTAGCTTTTTTTAAGCGAATTACATTAACAATAACATTATTTTTTATTAATTCATCACCAACATTATTTGTAGCTATTTCTCCTGCACTATCATTATCAAGCATTAAAATAATTGGGACTCTTAATTTCTTTAATATTTCAATTTGTTCTTTAGTAATAGCGGTTCCCATTAAAGCTAAAACATTTTTTACCCCAGAAGCATACATTCTTATGGCATCCATATTACCTTCAACTAAAATAGCACTTTTATTTTCTCTTATATAAGGTAAAGCATTAAAATAATTAAAAATAATATTTCCTTTTTTATAAATAGGTGTCTCTTTAGTATTTATATATTTAGCAATATCTTCACCATTAAAAATTCTTCCCGTAAACCCAACTACTTTTCCTTCTAAATTAGTAATTGGAATCATAATTCGATTTTGAAATTTATCATAACCAGTTAAGCCATCTTTAGTTATTAATCCTACTTCATCTATATTATTAAGGGGATAATTTTTTTTCATTAAAACATTATATAAATATTTATTATTATTTAAAGCAAAACCAATTTTAAATTCTTTAATGATATCTTCGGTAATATTTCTTTTTTCTAAATATTCTTTAGCTTGTAAACCTTCTTTACTATTAAGATTATTTTGAAAAATCTTGGTTGTAAAATCCATTATTTCATATTCTAACTTATATTTATCATCATTCTTTCTATTTGGGGTATATGAAATTGGTATTCCAACAATAGAGGCCACTTTAACTACAGCTTCTATATAAGAAATATTTTCATAATCTTTAACAAAAGTAAAAACATTTCCACCTTTATTGCAAACAAAACATTTAAATAATTGCCTTTCTTTAGATACAGACATACTTGGCTTATGATCATCATGAAATGGACATACGCCAAAATAATTTTTCCCTTGCATTTTTAAGGGTATATAATTTGATATAATACTTACAATATCGGCTTCATTTCTTATTTCATTAATTTTTTCATCACTTATTACTTGCATTTTTCCCCTCTAATTATATATATTGTCGCTTATACCTCAATTTCCTTTTTTTTGACGAAATTTTTCTTTTTTTAACAGGTTTTATTATAGCAAATATGTTTAAAATTGCAAATTTTTTTATTCTTTATTTTGATTTAGATGATAAATTAGCTAATAAAGAGATAATAAATATAGCTATATAAATACTTATCGTTTGATTTATTAATAATGATAAAATAAAAGTTATTATTCCTATTAAAATTCCACTTATAATTTGACCTTTAATTTTATATGGAGAATATTTAGGTAAAGGGGCAATAAAAATACTAGCAAAAATTATTTCACTATTCAAAAGTAAATTATTATTAGTTATAAGTAGATAAATAAAAGCAAAAAATAAATAAGTTAAATTTATTGAAAAAGGAATATCTTTTTTATAATAATATGAATTAAATAATAATGTATAGGCTAGAAGACTAAAAAAGATACTTGTTGATGAAATACCTCCAATAGAACGACCTATTAATAAATCTAAAAATGAAAAACTAAAAGTATATTTACTTTCTAAAGGACTCATAAAATTGAGACCATTAGCAAAAAAATTGATTAAAATTATTATTAAATAAATTAAACAAACTTTATTAAATTTAATTTTATTTTCTAAAAGTGTTGTTAAAAAGTACGTAATACTTAATGTAATTGTATATAATAAAATATTTATATTATAAGGCATTATCATACTTACTAAAATCATTACTAATAAATTATAATTAATACTTATTTTATGATCAATTATTAAATCAAATAAAAATTTAATAACAATGCTTATTAAAGTTAAATATAAAGGTTTAAAAAGCATAATCATATTAACTAAATTTTTTTCATAAAGAAGATATCCATTTTTAAATAAACCATATATTAATAAAGGTATTAAAAATAAGATATTAATAATAACTATTTCTTTAGTAGTTTTTTTCTTCATATTCACCATCCTTAACTATTTCTTTTAATTTTAAATTAGCAGGACATATATAATTACATAAACCACATCCAAGACATCTTTTACTATATTTTTTTTCATCATAGCATTTTTTAACATTAATATTTACTGGACAAATTTTATAACATGCCCCACAATTGATACATTCAGTTTCTTCAATTTTTCTTTTTTTATTTATTACTATAGTATGAATTTCATCAGTAATAATGACATCTTCTATTTTATTTATATGGTATCCCATTAAAAAACCATTTAGATATAAATCATAATCTTGCTCTATTAATTCAAGATCTTTACCGATTATTTCTTTTAAAGAAGTATTAATTCTTACATTAAATATTTTTGATTTTTTTAAATTATTTCCACTTATAGTAATTATTTGATTAGTAGTTATTTTACCTTTAATTAATGTATTATATAAAATTAAGATTTCTTTTGCTGATAAAATTAAAGTATTATTGATATTTAAATTTAAATAATCACATAAATTATCTTTTAGGCTAATTAAATATTTATCGGGAATGAGTTTTAATTTTATATTTGGATAAGTACCAATAATAGATTTTACTTTTTTAATCGCTTCACTATCAGTATCTTTAGTAGCAATAATACTATTATTTAAAGATAAAATTTTCATTAAATAATTAATAACTTCCATTATTTCTTTAAAAAAATTTGAAAGAATCATAAATTCATTTAAAGAATAACATTCTTCATCAATAGAACTTATTACAAGAGATTCTATATTATTAAGATTATTTAATTTATCAATTATTGTATATAATTTAAAATTTTTTAAATAATTTAGCAATTCTTCTTTATTTTTTATTTTTTGCTTTTTTATTTTTACTTCACTATTTTCTTTATAATCATTAGCTACTTTTAAAGTTTTAACTATTTTATTATTAAAATTTATTTTTTTTATTTCTTCAATATAACCAGATATAGAAACAAGATAATTATTTATATAAGTATTTTTATATAAATAATCATTTATATTATATAAATCATTTTCAATAGGTATATATATATAAGTTGGATCATCAAAATTAAATATTTGATTAACTATAGTTAAATTATCATCTTTTTCTAATTTTATTATTTTTTTCATAATACATCATCTTTTTATATTTTATCATTATTTAAATAATTTAAAAAGAAGAATTAGATATATTTTTGATTGTTTAATTTATTGCTTTATTGTATAATTATATTATAAAAGGTTGATGGTGATACAAAAGTGTTTAGAGAATTTGACTATGACAATAAACCGATTGTAGATATAGTTAATGAAATGATAAGTGATGCCATTAAACATGAGGCTTCAGATATTCATTTTGATCCAACTGAAGATGATTTAATTGTAAGAATCAGAATAGATGGTTCTCTTTTAGAATACGCTAAAGTACCTTCAACAGTAAAAAAGAATTTAATTACAAGAATAAAAATTATATCTGGAATGAATATTACAGAAACTAGACTACCTCAAGATGGTTCAATAAAAGGTAATTTAGATAATTTAGATGTTGATTTAAGAGTTTCTAGTTTACCTACTATTTATGGAGAAAAAGTAGTTATTCGTATTTTAAATTATAAAATGAGTTTAAATGGATTAGATTCAATTGGTCTTTCTAAAAATAATTTAGAAAAAATTGAAAAACTTATTAAAAAACCTAATGGGATTATTTTAGTTACTGGTGCGACTGGTTCTGGTAAATCGACAACAGTTTATTCAATGCTTCAAGTTTTAAATACAACAGATCGTAATATTATTACAGTAGAAGATCCCGTAGAAATGAAAATTGAAGGTATTAATCAAGTACAAGTAATGAGTGATATTGGTTTATCTTTTGGTAATACTTTAAGAAGTATATTAAGACAAGATCCTGATATTATTATGATTGGAGAAATAAGAGATGCTGAAACAGCTAGAATTGCTGTTAGAGCTTCAATTACAGGACATTTAGTATTATCTACTATTCATACTAATAATTCATTAAATACAATTGAAAGATTATTAGATATGGATATTGAAAGATATTTATTAGGAAGTGCTTTATCAGGAATTATATCTCAAAGATTAGTAAAAAAATTATGTCCTAAATGTCGTAGTGCTCGAAATACTAATGATTATGAAAAAAAATTATTTAAAATGGTTTTAGGAATGGATATAAATGAAATTTATACTCCGGTTGGTTGTGATGAATGTATAAATGGTTATAAAGGAAGAGTGGCTATTCATGAAGTATTAGAAATTAATCAAAATATAAAAGATGCCATTATAAATAATGCTAAAAAAGATGAATTAAGACATTTAGTTTATGATAATAATACTATTACTCTTTTAAAAGATGGACTTATTAAAATTATTGAGGGAAAAACTTCAATGGATGAGATATTAAGAGTTATAGATGTTTTTGAAGATTTAGAAAATAATGATGAAAATATTAAAAATGTTGTAATTGGTAAAAATACAGAAAATATTGAACTTCCTAAACCTAAAATAGAAACTTTATAAAAAAATAAGCGTATTTCTTGCGCTTATTTTATTTTTCCCCTTCTTCTAACATTTTAGTTATGAATAATCCATATCCTGAAGTTGGACTATCTACTATAACATGCGTTACAACCCCAATGATTTTACCATTTTGCATAATGGGAGAACCACTCATACCTTGAATTACTCCACCTGTTTCATCTAATAATTTTTGATCTGTTATTTGAAATGTTATATTTTTAGTATCGCTTGTTTCATTTATATTAGTTATTTTAATAGCAAATTCTTCTACTTTTTCATCCTTTAAGACTGTAAATAATGTTGCTTTTCCTTTTTCAATTTCATTTGGTTTAGCAACTGGTACTAATTTTAAATTATCAATTCCTTTTTCATAAATTCCAAATATACCATGATTAGTATTTTTATAAATATTACCATATACATTATTAAAATAATATTTAGCATTCTTACTTCCAGCTTCTCCTACTAAAGAACGATTAATAGATATAATTTTGTTTTTAAAAATTAAACCTGTTTTAATTTCAACAACTTTTTTCGTATTACTTTCAATAACTTCATGTCCTAATGCCCCATATATTTTTGTTTCAGGATCAATATATGTAAGTGTACCAATACCTGTTATACTATCTTTTACATATAATCCTGTTTTATATACTCCATCATCTAACACTAATTTTAAAATTGTTTTATACTCTTTTTTATTTCTAATATACGTTACTTCTACTTCCCTAGATGCTGTATATTTTTCAATTTCATTTGTTAATTCTGTTAAAGTATTTACTTCTTCATTATTTATTTTAGTAATATAATCACCTAATTTAAGATCAGACTTATTATATTTACCATTTATTTCATAAAAACCTACAACTAAAATGCCTTTACAATCTAGTTCAATTCCTAAAGTATAACCTCCTAAATATATTTCATTAGAATATGCTAATACTAAAGTAGGCATAAATAATAAGCAAATTGTTAATAATAATTTTTTCATCTAAATCACCTTTTCATTACTATTATGGTCTAAATTATAATTAAATAAAAAGCCAATAAATGGTTAATACCAATTATTGGTTAAATATTTTAAAAAGTCTTTACAGCGAGCTAAAATTTCTCTTATATCTCTTATTAATTGATTAGTGTATCTAACATTTAAAGAATAAACACCAATAACATTTAAATCTAATTTATTAGCAATATATATTGAACGATACATATGATATTTTTGAGTAATAATAATTAAACTTTCATCAAAATTTTGATTTCGATAATTATCTAGGCTTTTACTTGTATTATAACCTTTATTATCAATTAAGATAATACTTTCAGGAATATTATTATTAATTAAATATTTATACATTACATCAATTTCACTATAATTTTCATGAACATCTCCAGAAATTAAAATCTTTTTAATTTTTCCTTTTTCATATAAACTAATCGCTGTATTTAATCTATCTCTTAACATTAAACTAGGTTCATTATTTTTAATACCACATCCTAAAACCATTCCTATATCATAAGTATCATTAATTTCATTTATATTATGTATTTGTTTTTTAGTACTAAATATTACAAAACAATTTATAAATATTGGAATTAATAATAATATTAAAAAGATTATAATAATTATTTTTAATTTTTTCATTTTTTTCTCCATATAAGTAAAGTATAACATAATAATTTATTTAATAAATATTATTAAGAGGTTTTGATATGATTTTACATAATTTTTTATTAGGTCTAATTATTGGTATAGGTTTTATTATTCCTGGTGTATCGGGAGGAGTTTTAGCAACTATATTAGGAATTTATAATGAATTAATTGAAAGATTAATTAATTTTAAAAAAGATATTAAAAATAATCTTATTTTTATTTCACCATTATTTATTGGCATATTATGTAGTATTCTTCTATTTAGTAAATTAATATTATATCTTCTTAATTATAAACTTTTATTTATTTCTTATGTTTTTATTGGTTTAATTCTTGGTTGTATTCCCTATTTATTAAAAGAAATTAAAAAAAATTCAAATAAACCTATTAGTATAATTCCTTTTTCATTAGCATTACTTTTTGGTATAATTTTATTTTTTATCCAAAAATCTTTTAAAGAAATAACTAGTAATCCTAATGTTTTTAAAATGTCTTTAGCAGGAATTTTCTATGCAATTGGTAAAATTGTTCCCGGAATAAGTGGAGCAGCTTTATTAATGCTTATTGGAGTATATAAATTTTTTTTAAGTATTATTTCAAATCCATTATCTATTAATTTAAGTATTATTATTATTTTTATTCCTTTTATAATATCTTTTATTATTAGTGCTTATTTTATATTAAAATTAATTAATTATTTACTAAAAAATTATTTTAGACTTACTTATAGTGCAATTATTGGTTTTATTCTTTCATCTATTTTATTTATCTACCCTGGTCATATAAACTTTATAAGTATTATTATTACTTTTTTAAGTTTTATTATTTCTTATTATTTAAGCAATTAAAAGAGAGAATTAAATTCTCTCAAAGATTAAGTCTATGTGGTTTTTACGAGTTTTCCTTCTCGAGTTAAGCTTGAACTATGAATGGATCAGATATTGTTCCCGAACCTTTTAATTTTACAGCATTGGATAGATAGAAGACAGGGCGGACATCTCGTGCATTGGATACACTGGTAGAATTTGACGTATAGCAACCTACAAGATGAACAGAATATTCCTGCTTTCCATCCTTTCTGAAACTGTGATTTCTAGTTATAGTCCAATCCCCTTCTGAATTTAAACACTCTCCTCCGTTAGCTTCTGGAGGGAGCCAACCATCCAAACAATCCGAATCGATCCGACAATCGGCATAAATGCCACTATTATAATTTAATGAATAGGCAAAATAATAATCATGTAAATACATCAATCCAATTTTAGCAGATATCTTTTGCGAAACAGGCCACTTCGACCAAAAAAGTTTGACCCCATCAGAGGTGTAAGAATGAGGTACGTCTTCTTCACCTGTTTCGCCTCGATACATAATTTCGGCTGTACCGAAATGATCATCTATGTTAGGTAAATATATATCACCGTACCACCAACTATGATCAGAAATTTTTTTATACCAATCGCTCGTCGTTGCCATATATGAATATGCACTACCATTTACAAAAATATTTGTATTGCCAGAAGCTCCAGTTGAACTTCCACCACTTGTTCCATTTAATCTTTTGAATAATAACGATTCAGGCCATTCACATTTACCATTGTTACAAGCATTCGAAGTTTTGCCTCCTATATCCCATTGGAACGAAGTAACACTTCCTTCTCTTATCGCTGTATTTTTAATAAGTTTCATTTCACCAGTTTCAGTTATACCTATTATTCTATACATATAATCGTCTGTTTCATTACATTTAGCACCATTTCCAAAACAAATATAATTATTCACATCATCCTTTGTACCAACAAAACGATACATATCACCTAATATTTCAGTACTTAATCCCTTCGGCTTTTTAGTAAGTAAATCTGATGGTGATAATGTGCTTACTGTTGTTTTGTAATTTGTTCCATTTATTACTGATGATGTTCTTCCTGTTTTGTCATATACATAAGCTTGGATGGTATATGTATTTCCTCCAGATAATCCCGTAACTGTACATGTTCCATTACTATTTGCTTTTGTCCAACTACTTACTCCACTTTTTCTACAATACATTTTATTTGTATCTATTCCATTTGTATCGGTACCACTTACTGTTACTGTTATACTTGTCTCTGTTGCCGATGCAAACTTTATGGTCGCTGTTGGATTTGTTTTATCTAATATTATTGAAGCATTACTACTTGCTGTATTATTGGCTTTATCTTTTATATGTAGATACATCTTTTTACTTCCATCAGTATTTTCTATTGTTGGGGTTGTCCTTGTTAAGGCTGTTGATGATGGTGGGGTTCCTGGGGCATCAAGCCATCCACTATTGATAGTACCAGTGCATCCTGAACTACTATTACTTATACAATAGCTTCCTACATCTGTTGCACTCCATTTCATATTATATGTTACTGTATTTGT
>CANRDZ010000023.1 GCA_947629465.1 uncultured Bacilli bacterium
TTTTAATTAAATCTGAATCATAAAATCCTCTTATTTTAGATAAGTAATCTTCTCTTAAAAGCATATAAATCACCTCTATTACATTATATATCATTTTTATGCTTTTGCAAAGTTATTACGTTCAACCGTAATAACTTTTAATTTTTAAAAATTATTACACCATTATTAAAATATTAAGACAATTTTTTAATGTAAATAGAGTCTATCAATCATATTATCTAATTTTAATTTTTACAAAACTAAAAAAATTTATAATATTTAAAACATTTTATCTATATTATTTGGAACATTTCCATCTATCACTTTAGATATTATTTTATCACTTTGTTCTTTAGAAATTTTTCTTCCTGTCATTTTACTTAAAGTATCTATAACTTCTCTTAATGTATTCTCATCTTTCATATTTCCATTTTGTAATTTAGTTGCTAAAGATAAAATTGTATTTTTATCAACTTTAGTTTTTTTCTCAACTTTATTAAAAAAAGAATCACTTAAATTCATATTGCACCTCATAATATTATATGAATTTAAATAATTCTTGTGTTATTTAACTAAATAAATTAAACTAAATAAAAGTATTCCATATACTAAAATTAAACCAATCAAAATTTTATCATTTAAAACAACATCTACGGGATCTCCTAAACTATCTTTTTCAATATTTAAACTATATTTCATCAATATTAAAATAAATAAAGGAACAGTCCAAATTAGTAAATAATTATCGCTAAAAGCTGTCCATAAAGCATAAAAAACAATTGATATTGATAAACACATATACATATTTTTATCTAAAAATTCTTCATTATAATATTTTAATACTCCTCTTGTTTCTTTGCCAATTTTAATTATTTCATTTCTTCTCTTTCCTAATCCTAAATAAAATGAAAACGACATAATAGTTAAATATAACCAAGGAGATACTTCAACATTTATAATACTAGCTCCATATAATAATCTAATTAAAAATCCCAATGCTAATATCATTACATCTAATAAAGCTATATTTTTTAAACCTAAACTATATAATATATTTATAATAATATATAATATTAAATATACATAACTTTCTATATTAACTTTAGTAAAATATAAAATAAGTAATGATATTATTAATAGAAAAATTGCTAAAACAAAAGCCTTTTTAACACTTACTTTACCAGATGCGATTGGTCTATTTTTTTTAATATTATGTAATTTATCTTTTTCTTTATCTTTTATATCATTTATAATATATACAAAAGATGAAGCTAAATTAAAAGCCATAAAGGAAGCAAAAACTTTAATAAATAAATTTATATTTAATAAATTAGTACTAAAAATAATGGGGAAAAAAATTAATAAATTTTTTATATAATGTTTAGGTCTCATCAATTTAAGATAATTCTTCATTATTTGCCCTCTTTCCAATAATTAATTTACTTAATGGATATGAAATAATTAAAAATGTAATAGTTAAACCTATTTTACTTAAATATACATTTAAATTAAATATATCTACTAATAAATATAAACATATACTATCTAAAGCAAGTAAAGATAATTTCATTATAAAATAATTAATGATTCTTTTAATATGTTCTTTTCTACTTATATTCTGCATTTTAAAAGTAAAAATATAATTTAAAAAATAAGATAATGTTATAGCTATTATATATGATAATACATTAGATACTAAATAATTAATTTTTAAAAATTCAACCATTAAAGTAAATAAAACTAAATTTAAAATTGTCATTATACCGCCAACAAAAGAAAATTTAACAAATTCTATTATTTTTTTCATCTTACCCTCTATAAATTAGGCCATAGTTTACCTAAATCAATATTACTATAAATTTTAAAAAATAACCAGTCTAAATGAATTTTATGTAATAAAAGAATATTCCATAAAACTATTTTAACAATAAATCTTTCATTTTTTAAATCTAAATATTTAAATTTTTTATAATTTGGAAATTCTTTCTTTAAAAAATTAAAAGCCATTTGATATTCATTTCTCATTGCTTCTGTTTTAACATTATTTCCGCTTTTTAATAAATGCCAACAAATATATTTATAAGCATAATATGTTAATTTTTCTGGTTCAAGAAAATCATTTCTATTTTTTAAATTAAGCAAATAATTAGTTGCCATTTTTAATGAATCTTCTTTAAATTTTTTAAATGTTGTATTAGTTATAGAATTTTTATTTAATACATAATTATAACCGGCATTATCTATATATGAATATTTAGTATTTAATAAAATAAAGCTAGTTGAATATAATAAATCTTCTAAAACAGGACCATAAGGTAATTCTAAATTATTATTAATAATAAAATCTCTTTTAATAAGTTTTCCCCAAGTAGTTATTTTTTGTTTAATTGCTTTATCTAAATTTTTATAATTTCTAACATATAATATTTTTCCTTTTTCATCAACTTTAGTAAAGTCACTTAATATAACATCAGGATAATTTTCTAAAATCGCTTTGTTTACTAAAGATGCAATAAAATCATTATTTAAATAATCATCACAATCTATAAAAAACACATAATCACCTTTAGCATGTTTTAAACCTTCGTTTTTAGCTCCCCCTGGTCCTTTATTTTCTTTACTACTATAAATTTCTACTTTAGAATCACTTTTTTGAATTTCTTTTAAAATTTTTAAAGAATTATCTTTAGAATTATCATTGAAAAAAATTATTTCAATATTTTGATATGTTTGTTTTTTAATCGAATTATATACTTTATTAATAAATTTTTCTCCATTATAAACTGGAATAATTACTGATACTAACATTTTTTTACTCCCTTTTTAATAAATTTTGCTAATAAATAAATTCCTAAAGAACAAATAATTGCAAATTGAGGAAAAATTATAGCTTTATATCGGCCTTGAACTCCACCTAAAACAAGAATAGCAAGATAACCGATTATCATTAATAAAATAATTGATATTTCTTTCTTTTTTTCATTGTTAAATATAGTTAATAAGGAAACTAAACTAATCATTAAATAAATCATTATCATAAATGAGTTACTAATAAGTGCAAAATGATCAAGATTATTATTATTTTTTGAAGCAATAAATTCATTTTGACTTGTATTAGCCCAATAATAAAAACTTGTTTCATCATGAAGAGAAATTTTTAATTTTTCATTCCAAATATAAGGTAATTTATTTAAATTATTTTTAATATTTTCTTTGGCAATTTGACTTAAGTCATTATAAATTAAAGTTAAATTTCCTTGATATTTTTCTTTAAGACTTTTATAGACTTTATTAAATAAAAAATCAGAATTATATTTTCCATTATCATCAAGAGAATATCCCCATATTAAATAGGCACTGGTTGAATTAACTGTTTCATTTTTAATATAATTTTCTACTATATTGTTTAATGTTTTATTTACTAATATATATATAGATAAAAACATAATAATAAAATAAATAAAATATTGATAATTATTTTTTAAATAACTTTTAATATTATTTATATTAATAAATATTTCACTAACAATAAAAACTAATAACATATAAATACCAATTGGTTTAAATAAATTTATTAAACTCATTAAAAAGACTAATATAAAAGTTAATATATATTTCTTTTTATTAGAAGATTTTAAAATAATACTCCAGGTAAAAATTATTAAAGACATCAGAAAAACGGTAAAATGATCAGGGGTTTGAACATTATTATATACTATTAAAGAAGGTATTAAGCTAAATATAAAAGATGATAATAAACCTATTTTTTCATTAAATAAATTTTTAACCCCTAAATATAAAAAGATATTAGTAAAAATATATAAAATAATATTTAAGATTTTAAGATAATTAATATTATTACCTATTAGAGAATTTATTTTATAAACGATTATATCATATGTAAACCATGATGGATAGCGAGCAAAATATATTTGAAAAAAATTATCTTCTAATTTATTTTCATGATAAATAAATTTACCATCAGATTCTAAAAAATTATATAAATCGTTACCTATTGCAAAATCAGATGTGGGAATAGTTTTAAAATAATTTAAAGAAAATATTCTAAAACCTATACCAATCAAAGTAATAATAGTTAAAATTATTATTAAAGACTTTTTATTTAATTTAATTTTATTTAAAATATATAAACTTGTTAAAAAGAAAAATAAATAAAATAAAATTAAGCCAATAATTTGATAAGAATAGTTATATGTATCTTTTAAATAACAAAAGGTAAATATTGAAGCATATAAAAATATTGAGAAGACACCAATTAAAAATATATTAAATAACCAATAATTTTTTAATTTATTAAGCATATAAACACCTTATTTATTATATTTTTCTATTATAGCATCTACTATATATTTGGAAGCATGACCATCGCCGTAAGGATTAGATGATTTACTCATTTTTTCATATGCTTTTGGATCAGTTAATAATTTTTTTGTTTCATTATATATAACTGTTTCATCAGTTCCAACAAGTTTTAAAGTTCCGGCTTCAATTCCTTCTGGTCTTTCAGTTGTATCTCTTAAAACTAAAACCGGTTTACCTAATGAAGGAGCTTCTTCTTGAATTCCACCACTATCAGTAAGAATCAAATAACTTTTATTTTGAAAATTATGAAAATCAAACACTTCTAAAGGCTCGATTAAATGAATACGATCACAGTCTTTAAATACTTCGATAGCTATTTCTCTTACTTTAGGGTTTAAATGAATTGGATAAATTACTTTAACATCGGAAAATTCGTCAACAATCTTTTTTATTCCTTTAAAGATATGACGCATAGGATCGCCTAAATTTTCACGACGATGACAGGTAAGTAAAATCATTCTTTCATTATCATTAATCCAATCTAATTCTGGATGTTTGTAATTTTCTAAAACAGTTGTACTCATAGCATCTATTGCTGTATTTCCTGTTATAAATATTTTATCTTCACTTATATTTTCTTTTAATAAATTTTCTTTACTTATTTTAGTGGGAGCAAAATAGATATCAGTTAGACGGTCCACTAATTGACGATTCATTTCTTCGGGATAAGGAGCATATTTATCATATGTTCTAAGGCCTGCTTCAACATGACCAATTAAGACATTATTATAAAAAGCTGCTAAAGCACCAGCAAAAGTTGTCGTTGTATCGCCATGAACTAAAATAATATCCGGTTTACATTCTTTTATAACATTTTCTAATCCCACTAAAGATTTTGTTGTGATATCTGTAAGAGTTTGTCCTTGTTTCATAATATTTAAATCATAATCTGGTTTTATATTAAAAGATTCTAATGTTTGATCTAACATTTCTCTATGTTGTGCTGTTACACAAACAATACTTTTTATTTCTTTTCTTTTTTCTAATTCTTTAATTAAGGGTGCCATTTTAATTGCTTCAGGTCTAGTCCCAAAAATACTCATTACTTTAATCATTTTACCATCCTCTTATTATAAATATTATTTGATAAACAAATTTTTTTATTATTCTTTTTATATTATCAGTTGCAAGATATTTTAAAATCTTTCTTTTCTTTAATTCATTTTTAACTATTTTTTTATCAAAAGTATATATTTCAAATGATTTACTTATAACACAATTAGCTAAAAAACTACTTAATAATTTTTTACTTTTAGAATTAATTTTAGATGAATTATTGATTATAGGAATTATGGAATCAAAAAAATGCAAATAATCTTCATATTTTTTTAAATCTTTTTTTTGATCTTTAGTAGTCATTATACTATTTTCTCTAATAACATAATTATAGCCAATATAAGATATACTAGATCCCTTATTAATATTCATTAAAATTAATGGCATAATACCTACATCTTCATGTAATCTTCCAACTTCAAAAGAAAAATTATTTTCTTGCCAAAAGCTTGTTTTATATGTATATTGCCAAACTGGGGCAAATAATGTGTCTTTAAAATATTGTTCTATACATTCATTATTATTTAAATTTGTAAATGGATGTATTTTCATTTTTTTAATTATTCCATCTTTATCATAATTAGAATTAAATTTTATTAGATCAGGATTATTTCTTTTTATTTCTTTAGATAGTTCTAATAATAAATCTTTATTTATATAATCATCACTATCAATAAATAAAATATAATCACCAGTAATGTATTTTAGACCATAATTTCTAGCATCAGATAATCCACCATTTTCTTTTTTATAACATTTAAATTTATTTTTATTTTTAATAAACTTATTAATAATTTTTTCAGATTCATCTTTTGAACCATCATTAATTATTATAACTTCATAATTTTTATATGATTGCTTTTCTATACTTTTTAAACATTTTAAAATATATTTAGAAACATTGTATACAGGAACTATTAAACTAAATTTCATAAATTCTCCTTTAATTATCAAATAATTCTTCTAAAGATTTAATTATATCATTATTATAATCATTTAAATCATCTAATTTTTTAACTTTTTTCTTGGCATTTTTTAAATCTTTAACTATATCTTCTGTTCCTTTTAAGCCTTTATTATATTGTTCTAAATTTTTAGTCATAAAAATTTCTAATCCTAAAGCTTTAGCTTCCCATAAAACCATACCCTGACCTTCATATCTACTTGTTAAAATAAAGCCATCCATTAAATTCATATATTTATATACATTATTTAAATATCCTAAAAATGTTACATAATTATTTAATTCTAATTCTTGACATAATTTTTTGATTTCATTCATTTTAGGACCATTACCAATTAAATATAAATGAAAATCATGACGATATTTTACTAATTCTTTTAAATATTTAAGTAAAATATCAAATCCTTTTTGATGATTTACTGTTCCAACTGTACATAAATTATAAACAGAATTGTCTATTTTTAAATCAACATCTTCTTTTATTTTATCAAAAATTTCTTTAGTATCAATTAAATTGGGAATAATATGATATTTAAAATTATTCATTTTATTATATTTTTTAAATGGTTCAATTACCCCTTCAGAAACAAATACAAATTCATCAAAATATTTTAATTTAGCTCTAGAGAAAAAATGGGCTATTTTAAATTTCTTTTCTTCTTTAGCTTTTTCCATCATATTATTGTGAATCCAATAAACTTTCTTTTTAGCTTTTGCTTTAATTGCATTTAAAGCTGTAACTTGTTGATAACTATCAAAATCAACCGCAACATCATATTCTTTGTCTAATCCTTCATAAGGCAAAAAGATTTTTAAAATTTTAAAAGGAATTAATTTAAGCAATTTAGAATGCTTTTTAAAATAATATACATTTACTTCTTGAGGAAATTTTTCTTTAAAAAAATTATCATGACTCATTAAATATAAATCTATTTCATACTTATCATAATTAATATTTCTCATAATATTATATAATGATTTTTGAATTCCACCAGCATTTAAATTGTTGGCAAATAAAGCTATTTTTTTCATATTACCTCCTAACTTATATAACCATAATTTTTTAATTTAGTTAATATATCACCACTTATATTATCTTTAAATTTTAAATATAATATATTAATATAATTATCAATTTTGCTATTATAAATATAAACATTATGTAAATTTTCATTTAAACTAATTAAATCACTTATAATATTAAAATCTTTTATTTCACCTTGATAAGTTTTTTCTTCAGTTAAATATTCATGAATATTATCATTAAATACCCAATTATCATTTTCAAGTTCACTTAATAAATTATTAATTAAATTTTTTATTCTATAACGTTTATTATTATTGTAATCTTTTAATAATATATTTAATATTGCTATTTGATTATTAAATGTAGGTTCTATATATTTATTAAAAATAATACCATTTTTAGTTTCTATATAATTTCCAGCATCTAATTCTTTTAATAAAATATTACTAATATTTTCATAGATAGATGAAGTTTTTATATTAAATAGTTCTAAATTAGAATATATATCATAATTTAAGCCAAAATCAAGATAAATATCATTATGACTTACATTACTTTCATTATCAATTTCATAATCTTTATACCATATATTATTTTGATTATTACTATATTTATTTAACGTAATTAAATAATTTTTAATAAGAAGATTATTAAAATATTCTAAAGAATAATCTAAATTAATATTATCTAAAGTTTTTGTATAAATACTATCTGTTTTTCTTTCATAGGTACCATTATATGATAGCCAAGGAATAATTTCATTTTTATTTATTAAATCATTATTAGAAACAATTATATAACTGTCAACTGATGTATTAGATTTTATATTAATATTTTTTCGCACTTGACCATTATTTCTACTAAAATCAATTTGTTCTTTTAAAAGATTTTTAGCAGCATTTTTATTAAATTTTTTGACATTATTTGTTATATTATTATAATGATATGAATTACTTATTAAAATATTTTGATCTGATTCAATTAATAAACCGTTAGCAGTTTCTTCATATTTAGAATAATCATTTAGAATCGTCATTTGAACTAATATATTTTTATCTTCTTCATTATTAAAAGTTAAAAAATTGATTTCATCATTATTTTCAAAAATTCTTTTAACATATATTATTTTAAATCTTTTATTATCAGTTGGAACATAATAAAATAATTTATCTTTTATATTATTATAAGTTATTTCCTTACTTTCAACTAATTTAACATTATTTTCAATTGTAATATCATTATTTATAATATTTATTTTAACAATACTATTATTGTATGGTATGCATAAATAAGTAATGGCTAAAAGAAGATAAAAAGCACTTATTAAAATAAGAATAATATCAATTAATTTATTGTCTTTAAATAAATTAAATTTTTTTATTAAATAAACCATTGTTAAAGATAGAATAGTACTTACCGCAGGAGCTCCTAAAACATGACCAGCAGTTAGAGAAATTAAAATTGCTATTGAAAAACTTAAACAATTACTACATACTTCATCATCTAAAATATTATTTTTAAAATCTTTTAAAAATTTAATTATGATGATTATTAATATTAAAAATAAATAAATAGTTAAAACAATAAAACCTATAATACCATAATTTGTAAAAATATCGATAAAATCTAATTCAGCTAATTTTCCTGATACTTTTTCTGATGAACCATATAAAGATAAACCAAAAGTTTTTTTAGCATTTGAGGCATTAATATAAGCATTTAAATTCTCTGTCATATAAACATTACGACTACTAAAAACAAGATTTAAAAATTTATTATCAATTTTTTCTAAATTTTTAATTGCACTACTAGTAGGAAAATTAATTAAATAATTATTTTCTTTAAGAATATCTAAATCATATAAATTTTCATTATAATTACTATTAAAACCTTTATCATTATTATTAATATCATATAATTTGTCTTGTAAATTTAAATTATCTAATAAATAAGAATTATTATATATAAATATTGATAATATAATTAATAGTATATTAATAATAACATTTTTAATATTTTTTTTATTTATTAATTCTCTTATAACAGATACAATAAATACACATAATAAAGTAATAAATAAACCAATAACAGGAGTTTTAGTTCCCATTAAAAAAATAGAAATAATAAATAAAATTGCTATTAATATGTTTATTAATTTATGATCTTTATTTTGAATATTAAAAATAGCAAAGGGAGATAATATAGCTAAAATAGCTCCAACTTCATTAGGAGCATAAAATAATCCTGTAAAACCACTTTTACCGTAAGCATAACTATTAGTACCTATTCCTAAAATTGTTGGAATAAATAAAAATATAGTATATATCCAAACTAATTTCATTAAAATGTCTTTGAAAGAATATTTTTTATCTTCATAATAGTTAATTAAACATAATGTTAATATTGGTAAATATAAAAATTTTATTAAAGTAATAAATTCTAAAATAAAATTAGAAAAACCATTAATTAAATAATAATTAAATAAAAAGACAAACGAAAAAACTGCTAAAATAATTAATAGACAAAAAGATATATTTTTAATTTTACTTTTATTTAAAAATAAAAAAATAAAAAGTAAAATAACTAAAAATATACCACGATATATAAGTGATAGACTAAATCCAGTAATAGTATTAAAAACATCTATTAAAGGCATTAATAATATCATATATTGAATTAAATCCTTTTTTTTAAGTTTTTCTAACATTTGGAACACCTACATAATTAGTATACCAAAAACATTTAATTTGTAAAAGAATTTTTATAAATTCTTTAATTTTTTAACTTTAAAAATAAATTTAACATTATTATTATAAAATCTTTTAATTCTTTTAGGTTCTTTTATTATTCTATATAACCATTCAATATTCATTTTTTGAATTAATTTAGGTGCTCTTTTTTTGCTTCCACTTAACACATCAAATGATCCTCCTACACCTACAAAAACTCCTTTTTCAAATTTTTCTATATGTTTATAAATTAATTCTTCTTGATTAGGTATACCTAACGCTACTAAACAAACATCAGGTTTTTCTTTTTTTATTTTTTCAAAATAACTATCTTTATTATTTATATAACCATTTTCACATGTACCTAATTTAATATTAGGATAATTTTTATTAATAATAGCAATTAATGATTGTAAAACTTCTTCTTTGGCCCCAATTAAACATAATTTATATTTATTTTTATTACATATTTCTAATAATTTAGTTGCTAAATCTATTCCTGTTATTCTTTCTTTAACATTAAATTTAAGCATCCTCGCAGCTTTAACAATTCCTATACCATCTGGTATCAAAGTTGTTTTTTGATCTAATAATAATTTATTAAAATTTTCGCTTTTTTCTCCATAGCTAAAAGTTTCAGGATTAGCAGTAACTATAAACATTCTTCGTTTATTTTTTAAAGATTTTTCTACTTCTTCATAAAAACTTAAAGAATCTTTTGCATATAATCTTTTAAAGTATTCTAACATATTTAATTTCCCTTTCTTTTATTTTTTTTAAAATATTTTCTAAATAATAATTTAATTCGATCAATAATAAAATTTAATTCTTCTTCTTTTAAATGTAAAATTAATAAAATAAGACTTGATAATGTAAAAATTAATAGACCATATATAATAAAATCTAAATAATTTTTAATAACAATATTTTTGAAAATTAAGTAAATTATTAAACCTGTAAATAAATTTTTAATTAAATTTTTAAAATTGTTTAAAATAAACTCACCAAAAGATTTATTTAAATATTTTTTGACAATTAAATATGGTTCATAAAAGTAAGTTGTTAATAATCTTGAAATAATGGTAGCTCCTAATATACCTATTACCCCAAATTTTAAACCTAGTATAATTGATAATATTATATTTAATATTGCTAATAATAAAGCCATATTTTTACTTTTTTTAAATATACCAGCTGTCTCTCTAAATATCCAAGTTGGAGTAAATGTTCCATCAATATAAAAATAAATTATAATTACTATTACTATATTAAAGCTAAATAAATAATTTTCACCAGCAAATATTTTAATAAAAGGATTAACTAACATAAATAAACAAATGCAACAAACTCCATAAATGAAATATGCCATAAAATTAAGAGTACGATATACTAAATATTTTTTATCATTATCACTTTTAACATTTAAATTTCCTACACTTCCAATCATTCCTTGAAAAAAGGCAGTAATTACATTTTTAAGAGAATTAGTTATTAGTAAATAATTAGAATATATTCCTACTATAATTGTACCTCCTTTTATTAAAATAGACATTAGTAAATTATCAGTTCCATAGATAATTACGCTTGCTACTTTATAAAAAAAGATATCTTTAAAATCAGAATATATAGCTTTTTTTTCACTTTTGGCTAATTCTTCAACCTTTATTTTTAAATCATATTTTTTATCTGTAATTATGCTTAATATTATATTTTTTAAAATAGTAGTTATTATTAAAACTATTAAATATAAATAGAAATTTTTAAATAATAGTAAAACTGTTATTTGGAAAATTTCTTTAATAATAATAACAAATATTGTAACTATACTAACTATATGATTTTTTTGATCTGCTGTAAGTAAAAACATTTTATAATTATATATATAAGAACATACGGTATTAATTAAAAACAATAAATAAATTATTAAAACTTCTAAAGTAAAACTAACACCATTTAATATATATGGTAAAATTGGAATTATTAAAATACCTAATCCTAAAATTACTAATGCTATAATAGTATATATTTTTTTAAATAAATTTAATATTTGAACTACTCTTTTTTCATCATTATTAGCAAGAGGTTTATATAAATTAAATAAAAGTATATTTCCTATACCTAATTCAGCTAAATTTAAAAAATCAATTATATTGGCAAAAATACCATTTAAACCAATATAAGTTTGGGATAAAGTATGAATAAGAACACTTCTCGTAACAAAACTTAATAAAATAGTTAAACTTTGGCAAATTATGGCAAATAATGCATTTTTAGTTGAATTAAATGTTCTATTACTTTCTTTCATTTAATCACATCCTATATTTTTAATTATTTTTGTTAATTTTTCATATTCAGAAGAAAAATCTAATTCTTTAAATGAATATTCTTTATTAATAAATTCTTTAAAATCTTTTAATAAATTAAATTCATTAGTAAGTTTTATATAATCACTTTTAATAAAATCATATACCCCTTTTATTTTATAACTTTTATTTTCTAATACTAAACAAGGTACTTTAGCTAAATAAGAAAAAATCATTCCATGTAAGCGGTCTGTTACAATTAATTTATATTTATTAAATTCGTTTATTTTATTATTTAAAATTCTTTTTTTATTAAATGAATAGATGTTTCTATTTATAACAGTATCAGTATAGAAAATTTTAAAATTATTTTCTTGAATTATTTTATTTAAGACTTCTAAATTATATTTTACTTTTTCTTTATCTTTGCGGATACAATATAAAATATCTTGTCTTTTATTATTAATATCAACCCTTTTTAAATATAATACCATATCAGGTATTAAAGTAATATTTACTAAAGGAAATTCTTTTTTCATAAATTCATAAGAATATTTTTCTCTTAAGCATATTGTTAAATGTTTATGAGAAGAATAAATCTTAAGAGAATCTTTAAGAATTTTATTACCATTTTTAGTATTTTCAAAATAAACTGTTTGAGGAAAAACTATAATGTTATTTTGAGGAAAATTATTTAAAATTTTTCTAAACATTTCTTCTTCATTTAACCATAGGCTTCCTAAAAAACCTCCACCATGAACAAAAATTAAATTATTTTCTTTAATTAATTTTCTTAATAAAGATATATATTTATTTACAATATTTGTTTCTATTTCAATTACTTTATATTGAGAAAAATTATCTTTTAAAAATTTTTCTTCAGCAATTAAAATAGCTTGATCTCCAATATTACCATGAACTGGTGTACCAACTAAATAAAATTTATGTTTATAAAAATAACTTTGAAAAATAATTTTTATAATAGTTAAAAATTTTATAATTTTATTAATAATTTTTCTAATAATTTTCATTTATTAACGTCCTCTTTTTAATAATACCATATCTATATTTATTATTCAAAAAAAATAAATTATTTTGCATAACTTATTTTTTTCCATTTTCTTTTTTTAAAATAGATATTTCCTGCACTAATCTTTTATTTATTTCTTGAACTCTAGATACTGTTATATATAATCTAAATATAATATAAAAAAGAATAAAAATTGATATTAAAAATAACATATTTGGAGCTTCTTCAAAACCACAAAATTTAGAAATATTTTCTATTATACTTGGAAACATTATTAAAAGTAACATAATTATAAAGATAATTGTCCAGTACATTCCATATCGCATTGATAATTTTTTTTGACTTATCGTTTTTATTACTAGATAAATACCAATTATTACTAATAAAATAAGAAATATCCTTAACTTTAAATTCATTATTTAATCCTCTCTATGTAACTTCTTACTATCATAGCATATGTAACTTTCGCCATATAGTAAATACTTTTAAGTGGAGTTATTGATGACTTGCCATGTTTTCTTTCATTCATTTTGACTGGTATTTCTTTTACTTTATAACCTCTTTTTATTATTGTTACTAAAGTTTCTGGTTCAGGATAATCATTGGGATAATCACTTGCAAATATTTTAATTATGTCTTTGTTAACTGCTCTAAAACCCGATGTCATATCATAAATTTTTTCATGAGTTGTTAATTTTAAAACAAATGATAATATTTTGATACCAAATTGTCTTAATTTTGTAGATTTAAATAAACTTAAATCTTTAATAAATCGAGAACCAATGGTCATGTCTACATTTTTATTTATAATAGGCATAACTAAATCTTCTATATAAGAGGCATTATGTTGATGATCTCCATCAAATTGAATTGCTATATCATAGCCATTTTTTAAAGCATAAATATAACCAGTCTGAACTGCCCCGCCAATTCCTAAATTATGGACTAGATTAATAACATTAAATTTATTTTTTAAACATACTTCTTTAGTATTATCAATAGAACCATCATTAATGATTATATAATCTAAAGAATATTCTTTATTATTTTGGTATTTTTTAATATCATTTATAGTGTCAACTAAATTTTCACTTTCATTATAAGCTGGTATAATTACTAATATTTTCATTTCCTATCCTTTTCCTTATTTTTATGTTCATAAAGTATATCTGTTTTTAAAATTACAAATAGTAAAAGTACTAACACTAATAAATATAAAATAATAGCTTCTCTATTATCACCGATAACATATATTATAGAAATAGCAGAAAAAATTAAATTTATTAAATAAATTATAATAATACTTATTTTAGGAGAAAATTTTAATTTCAATAATTGATGATGAAAATGTTCTTTATCTGGTGTACCAATATTTTCGCCTTTTAATAATCGTCTAAATATAGCTAGAATAGTATCAAAAATAGGAATTGCTAAAATAGTAATTGGAATTACTAATGATGTAAGAGTTGCTACTTTAAAACCTAAAAGGGCAATAACGCTAATCATAAATCCTAAAAATAAACTTCCCGAATCGCCCATAAATATTTTAGCAGGAGGAAAATTATTAATTAAAAAGCCTAAAGTAGATCCAAACATAATTAAAGTTAAAATTACATCTAATCCACCCATTTTATTTAAAACAAAGGCAATAATAGCAATTGTTAAAAAATAAATTGCACTTATACCTCCAGCTAAACCATCCAAACCATCAATTAAATTAATAGCATTAGAAATGGCTACTATAAAAAATGTTGATAACACATAACTTATTAACAAATTAAATTTGATATTTAATCCTAAAAAGGTAATTTCATTAAAATATACTTGACCATATATAACAACTATTAAAGCCGCAATTATTTGAACTAAAAATTTATAACGAGCTTTAATTGGCTTTATATCATCAAAAACACCAACTAAAAAAATTATAAAAGCACCAATTAAAATAGAAATCATTTGGGTTGTTATTGAACCATACAGAATATAACCAAGTAAAAAAGATCCAAATATAGCTAATCCCCCTAATCTAGGCATAGGATTTTTATGAATTTTTCTTTCATTAGGTATATCTATTGCTCCTATATGCTCAGCAACTTTTTTAGCAACAGGAATTAAAAATAAACTTGCAACTAATGTAACTAATATAATTTCTATAATACTATGATTATTAATAACTAAATTCATTATAACCACCAATTTAATTGTATCAGATTGTTATAATAAAAAAAAGTAAAAAAATATATTTCTTACTTTTTGAATTTTTAATTTAAGCTACATTAAAGTAAAATGAACAAATAGCTTTTTGATTACTTTTTATTGTTATAGTACCACTTGAACTATAAGAATAGGTACAACTACCAGAGCCACCATTAGTACATGAAACCGTAGTACCTGATCCATTAGTACATTTTGTACTTGTTGGTACAAAAGTATATCCAGAAGTAGGAATTTTATAATCACCAACATAAACAGATCCACCTTTAACAGCTTGTTTAAAAACTCTTATGCTTATGTCGCCAATACCTTTGATATCATAAAAGTCACCAACTTTAGCAGCAAATAAGCTACCATTAGTGCCAGTTTCTTTAAAATAATATGCATAAACAGATTTAGCACTTATGACTAAAGCTACTATAAAAAATGCTAGTAAGCTTATTCTATATCTTCTTTCCTTTTGAGATAATTTTTTCTTTTTCATCCTAGTCACTCTACTTCCTTTTAGATTCCCCCTCGAAAGATAAATTTCGACATTTTTCTTTCTATCTAATCAAATTATATTATACGAAAAAAACGTTGTAAAGTGATTTTAGAATTTTTAGTTAATGCAGTGTCAACAATTGACAAATATTGACCTTTTAAAATGCAAATTGACATATTATTAAATATGGGAGGGATTTATTATGCGTTTCATACCTAATGTTCCTCCTAAAGTTTTTACTTTTAGCGCTGAAGTTATAGGCTATTTACTTATTGATGATACTACTGCTAATGAACAAAATGCCTTGGGCAACTGGCTAATGCTTGTTGCTCAAATTCTATGTACCAATGCTTTTTATGCTCAAGTTCAAGAAGAAAGAGGAAATCCCAATACTGGAGCAAGAAGTGTTAATAAGATGTCTAATCAAAGTACATCTTCCACTGAAGATACATTAAAAATGTTAACCAAAATGGTTAACGCTTTAAATAAAGAAATAGAACAAATAAAAAATGATTTAAATAATTAAAATTACTTAATTACTTTTTATTATTAAGTTCTTCCCATTTATTATATAAAGTATTTAACTCATTATTGATACTTTCAATCATTTTATTTATTTCTATTCCCTTTTTATAATCTGTATATACTTCTTCTTTATATAATTCTTTTTGTAAATTATTTAATTCATTTTCTTTTTTATTAATTTCTTTTTCTATTTTTTTTATTTCTTTATCAATATTATTAGTATTTACTTTTTTATTACTTTTTTTTGAAATTACTTTTGTTTCTATGTTATTTTTTCTTTTTTCTTCATATTCTTTATAACCATAGGGATAATAAGTAATTTCATTATTTTCAAAAGCTATTAAAGAAGTTGCTATTTTTTTAATAAAATAACGATCATGTGAGACAAATATTAAAGTTCCAGAATATTCTTTTAAAATACTTTCTAAATGTTCTTTACTAATGATATCCATATGATTTGTTGGCTCATCAAGGATTAAAACATTTGGCTTATTATAAAAAATTTTACATAATTGTAATCTTACTTTTTCTCCTCCACTTAAAATATTAACCTTTTTTAAAACATCATCATCTTTAAATAAAAATGATCCTAAAGCTCTTCTTGCTTCTTCATAACTAAATGATGGTAAATAATTTCTAAATTCTTCTAAAACTGAATTATCATTACTTTTCATTACTAAATTTTGATCAAAATAGCCAATATTTAAATTAAATCCATATTCTATTTCGCCTTTTATTGGCTTAAGCATTTTATTGATAGTTTTAAGCAAAGTAGATTTACCTATCCCATTTTCGCCAATAATACCTATTTTTTGCTCTCTTAATATTTCCAAATTTATTTTACCTAAAGAATTATCATAGCCAATTTCTAAATTTTTTAAATTCATAATAATTTTACTTGGTTTTACGATACCATTTAAATTAGTTTTAAAAGTTCTTATATCTTCTCCTCTTGGTTTTTCAATTAAATCCATTCTTTCAATTTGTTTTAATTTGCTTAAAGCCATACTAGCTTTAGTGGGTTTATTTCTAAATCTTTCATAAATACTTCTTAATCTTTTAATTTCTTTTTGTTGATACTCGTAGTCTTTTAATGTTTTTTCATATCTTTTCTCTTTTTCTATTTCATAATTAGAATAATTACCTTTATATCTATAAGTTTTTCCATAATCTATTTCATAAACAACATTGACAATATTATCTAAAAACATTCGGTCATGTGATACTATTATTAAAGTTTTTGGATAATCTTTTAAATAAGTTTCTAAATTTTCAATTGTTTTTATATCTAAATGATTAGTTGGTTCATCTAATAAAAGTAAATCCGGTTTAGATAAAAGAAGTTTAATAAATGCTATTTTAGTTCTTTCACCTCCAGAAAATTCTTTTAATTTTTTTACTTTATCTTCATCAGTAAAGCCAAATTTATTTAGTAAACCTTCATATTCTTTTTGATATGAATAACCTCCCCTTAATTTATAATCTTCTAAAGTTTTTGTATATTCTAAAATTACTTTGTCATCATTTTTTATATTCATTTCATATACTAAATTATTTATCTTGTTTTCCATTTCTATTAAATCATTAAAAACACTTTTTACTTCATCAATTAAAGTAACTTCTAATGAAGAAAAAGCTATTTGTTCTAAATATCCTATTTTAAATTTACCTAATTTTGTAATTGAAAAAGGTTCATCACCAATTCCTGCCGAAAAGAAGGAATTATCAATTATAGCTTTTAAAAGAGTTGTTTTACCTGCTCCATTACGACCAACAATGGCTATTTTATCTTTATCATTAATATCCATATTGACTTCTTCTAAAATAGTGTTTATTCCTATAGTAACTCCGGCATTTCTAATTTTGATATTCATAATTTTACCTCTATTATTATTTTTATCTATATATTATCGTTTTTCATTTAATATTTTAGTGTCTAAAATTTCTATATAAAAGAAAAACATGCATTTTAAATCTCCTAAAATTATATAACATATAACCTATGACTAATTTGTCGTAATTATTTTACTTCTAAAATAGCAAAAGCATCTGATTTCAACAATCGTTGATTTCAGATGCATTCCATAAGGGATAACATCTGATTCCCACAATCAAATGTATCCTTTTTTTATTTTATTCAAGTTTCCTTGATATATTCATAATAACATAAAAGCGACTTTTTTACAAGTTGTCTTTATGTTATACATACTCGAATTATAAATAGTCCGAGTTTCCTATCAATCTGGAGCTCCAGCGGGGTATATACTTATAGTTTAAATTATAAAAATAAGTATTAAATTCCCATTTTTAGAGCCATCTTTTTTTATTTTTGCATATATATTATTAGTTTTCAACATAGAATTTTTAAACTTTTAAGACTAAATAAGACGTTAATTTGCGTAATATTTAAAACAACTTTTTAAATCTTTATCTAATTCTATATCTTCATTACTAATATGATTATAAACATATACTATATAATCATAAACTTGTAATCTCTTATAGCCATTATAATTTTTTTGAAGATAATTTTCAAATTTAGATATTATTTGATTATCACTTGTTTTTATTAGTGCATACATATCATTACTTTTGTTTATCTCAATATGTGAATATTGTATATTGTCAGTATCAATATCAATTAATTCTTTAATATTCACTTCATAAGGATCACTTGCATTATTAGTTATATAACCACCTAAAACATTTTCTAGGCATTTTGCTTCTAATCTATCGTTAAGTAATTTAATTTTTATCGTATCTTTTAGAATATTATCATTTAAATTGTTTTTTGAAAAAGTTGTGTTAAACATAATGACTGATAAATAAAAAAATGATATAATAAAAATAGCCAAACAAAAGATAAAGGAG
>CANRDZ010000024.1 GCA_947629465.1 uncultured Bacilli bacterium
AAACTTGCTTTTTTCTCCCATTTTCTCTTACAATTTACTTTTTCTTATTAAATTGTCATTTACTTTTTCATTTGAGTTTCTATATCTTTATTAACATTTTCATCTTGTTCTAATTTAACAGGATCATCATTTTTAACTTCAGAAATTTTTTCTTCTTCAATTAAAATATCATTTTTTTCTTCTTTATCTATGCTTTTTTCTTCTTTAATTTTCCTATTATCATATATATAACCAATTAATGCAAATAATAATATAATAGTTATAGTTAAAAACCAAGCATAATTATTACCTATAAATTCAATTATTTTTTCCATTTTTTCCTCCTATTAAATTATATTAATTACTTATTAATTTATGAAATGTTTAATTCCTTATTTACTGGCATAATTTCAATAAATGTATTTCCATCATTTAATATTATTTCACTACCATCTAAATAAGAATATTTTGTTTGACAACTATGACATTCTTTATTCCACTTAATTTTTATTGCATATCCACCTGTAATATAATAACCATCACCACTACCAATATTATCTAATTCTTGTAAAATATTTGGATCTCCTGCTATAGTATAATTTTTTATTTTATAAGTAATAATATTTGTTACTTTAATTTGTTCACCATTTAAATTATCAATGTGTTCTTTACCTTTAACACTTCTTTTATAACTATTACTTTCTTTATCATATATATAAGTAACATAATTACTATTACTAAAATATATGTCTATTTTGTTTGCTGTCTCTATATCACTCATTTTTTCTACTTTAAGAGGATCAGCGCTATATTTAAACAAATTACTTTGTTCTGTTTCCTTACTTATTTTTAATTTTTCTATACCTTGATTTATCAATTCAATATTAGTAAAACGTCGATGGGATATATCCACACTAATATTATTATTATTTTTATCAGTCCAAAAATAACGATTGCTTTCTATCATATCTTTTTCTTTATTTGAACCATAAGTAATACCATTTATATGATCTATTTTTAATTTAGATAAATTAGTATTAGCAATAGTACTTTGGCCCCAATGCGCAAGAATAGCATCATTTTCTAAAATATAGTCTAAATGATAATGTCTAACACTTCTAATAGGCCCAATTTTATCAACATCACTATCTTTAAACATAGCTAAAAACCTAGTTCTTCCATCAGCATA
This sequence comes from uncultured Bacilli bacterium, assembly GCA_947629465.1. Classification (GTDB taxonomy): domain Bacteria; phylum Bacillota_I; class Bacilli_A; order RF39; family UBA660; genus SIG200. The sequence goes on from CANRDZ010000024.1 coordinate 1,169, forward strand.
ATTAATCATTTCATAAACCAAATATGCTTTAGATAACCCAGTGTGTAATAATCGGGCATCGTCTGAATTATCAATAGTAAAAGCAATAGGTCTACTATTACTACTTTCATCAATTATAGATACATTCTTTTTAGGATCTTCTATATTTTCATCATATTCTAATTGTTTATCTTTTTTTAAAACTAAAAAAGTAAATATAATTAATACTAAAAAACAAATAATTGCAATTATTATTAAAATATTTTTTTTCTTTAACTTCATACTAACCTTCCAATCTTTTTAAATCCCTTTCTTTAATAGATTCTCTCTTATCATAGTTCTTTTTACCTTTACAGATGCCTACACTTATCTTCGCCAAATTTTTCTTCAAATAACATCTAATAGGTATAAGAGTATAACCATTTTTACTACTCTCTTCAGCTAATTTTAATATTTCTTTTTTATGGAGCAATAACTTTCTTTCTCTTCTTTCATCATGATTAAATATATTTCCCTCATCATACTTTGCTATATACATATTAATTATATAGGCTTCATTATTTTTTATTCTTACATAAGTATCTTTTAAATCAACTGAACCTTTTCTTATGGATTTAATTTCTGTACCAGTTAGGACAATTCCACATTCTATTTCTTTTTCTATAAAATAATCAAATTTAGCTTTTTTATTTACTACTTCCATCTACAACCTCAAAATCTACAGTTTTATTTATTTTACTAGCACTTATTACTTTTACTTTAACTTCTTTTCCAATTTGATATTTAACCTTATTATCTTTTCCTACTAAAGCCATTAAAGAAGGAACATACACATAAAAACCTGGCAAAGTGTTAATATGTACTAACCCCTCAATTAAATTTGGCAATTCAACAAAAAAGCCAAAATTAGTAACGGATGTTATCATTCCTATATATTCTTCTCCAATATGATTTTCCATATATTCGGCAACTTTCATATCTACAACTTCTCTTTCGGCTTCTACAGAAGCTTGCTCTTTTTCAGAAGAATGTTTAGCAATGTCAGGAAGAATAGTATTATAAAATTTAATTGTTTCATTATTGATATTTTTATCAAACAAATATGTCCTCAATAATTCATGAACAGTAGTGTCTGGGAACCTTCTAATTGGCGATGTAAAATGAGTATAATTTTTAAGGCCTAGTCCAAAATGGCCAATATTATCAGAACTATAAATAGCTTTTTGCATACTTCTCAAAAGAAGAGATGATAAAATAGCATTTTCTTTATAGTTTTTTAAATTTTCTAATAATTTTTGCATACTTTTACTATTTATATCAATATCTTTATTATTAACATTTATATTTAAAATTTTTAATAAGTTTTTAAAATCATTTATTTTTTCGGTTTTAGGAGTTCCATGAACACGATAAATAAATGGTAAATCCATATTAGTTATATGAGTTGCAACTGTTTCATTAGCGGCAATCATAAAGGCTTCAATTAACAATTCTCCTTCATGTTGCTCTTTTTTTATAACATCAATACATTTTCCATCTTCATCTTGAATTATTTTAGCTTCTGGTATTTCAAATTCTATATAACCATTTTTTAGCATTCTTTCTCTTAAAATTTTAGAAAGTTTAAACATTTTCATTAAACTATCCTTAAAATTTTCATAACCATTTGGAATAATATTTTCTTCTAATATTTTATTAACACATTTATAAGTCATTTGTTTGCGACTTTTTATAATAGATGGAAAAATATTATATTCTTTTATTTTACCATTAAAATCAATATTCATAATTACACTTATAGTTAGTCTTTCTGCCCCGGGATTTAAAGAACATATTCCATTAGAAAGTTCATGAGGAAGCATTGGTAAAACTCTATCAGCTAAATATGATGAAGTACCTCTTTCATAAGCTGCTTCATATAATTTAGTTCCTCTTCTTACATAATATGATACATCAGCAATATGAACTCCTAGTTCATAATGATCATTAAATTCTTTAATACTTATTGCGTCATCTATATCTTTAGTATCATCGCCATCTATTGTAAATATTTCTTCTTCAGTTAAATCAACTCTTCCTATTCTATCTTTATCTAAAACTTCACTTGGAATAAGTTTTACTTCTTCCATTACCTCGCGACTAAATTCAAGCTCTATGTCATGCTTATAAGCAACTGTTAATATATCTATATCAGGATCGTTTTTATGACCAATAATCTTAATAATTGTCCCTTTAAATTTTTTGGAATCAATTTGTTTATCAAGTTCTACTAATACTTTATGACCATCAACCAAATTATTAAAATAATTTTCCAATATTATTTCTATATCTAATTTCTTATCATCCAATATTATTGTTGGCTTATCATTTACATAAAGTATTTCACCAACCACTCTTTTTAAATTTCTATTAAGTATTTTTATAACTTTACCTTCTATTTTATTATTCCTAGTAAATATATCAACTAAAGCTATATCTCCTTCAATTGCATTATTTAAATTATCTTTACTTATGAATATATCATCATCATAATCATCATTTTCTAAAAAACCATACCCATTTTTAGCTATATCTATTTTACCAACTCTTAAACTCTTACAATATTTTAATAATATATATTTATTTTTTTTTGTTTCATGAACTAATCCTTCACTTACTAATATTTCTAATTCTTTTGCTAGTAAGTTTTGATCCACTCTTAAAATATCATTAATTTCTTTTAATGATTGTGCTTTATCTCTATTGTCTAAAAATTCTAATATTTTATCTTTCATGTTTATCACATTATAAGTATAACATATATTATTTCTTAACGTGAACAAATTAAGATCAAAATTTCAAAAAAAATTCGCTTAAATGCGAATTATTTTACATATGGAATTAAAGCCATAAATCTTGCATATTTAATTTGTTCTGCAATATGTCTTTGATGTTTAGCACATGCACCAGTAACACGTCTAGGTAATATTTTACCTTTTTCATTAATATATTTATTAATAATCATTACATCTTTATAATCTACGCTTTTACCAGCACACATTTGACATATTTTCTTTTTCTTACGATAAAATTCTGCCATATTTCTATTCCTCCTTTTTTAGAATGGTAAGTCATCACTAGTTAAAGTAATCTCTTCGCCAAAACTTTTGAAAGGATCCTCTGATAAATCAGCAGTCTCCATATTATCAATTTGAGGCATTTCTTCAGGTTGAAAATTTCCTTGATAATCATTTGATCCACTACCACTTTTACTACTCAAGAAATTAACAGTATCACATACTACTTCAGTAGTATATCTTTTTGTACCATCTTGAGCATCATAACTGCTTGTTCTTATTCTACCTTCAGCTGATACTAAACTTCCTTTATGACAATATTTAGAAATATTATCTGCTTGTCTTCCCCATGCACTACAATTAATAAAATCAGCTCCTCTTTCACCATTTTTATTCGTAAAATTTTGAGAAACTGCTATTGTAAATCTAGTTACAGCCATTCCTCCTGGGGTGGTTCTTAATTCTGGGTCCTTTGTAAGTCTTCCTACTAACAATACTTTATTCATACTTACTCACTTTCTTTTTTTAATATTAAATGTCTTAAAATGTTTTCATTAATTCTAAGTTTACGATCGAATTCTCTTATTACATCATGAGTTGCTTCAACATTAATTAAATAATAAAAACCACTTACTTCTTTATTAATTTCATAAGCTAGTTTTTTTCTGCCTAACTCTTTAAATTCGATAACTTTAGATTTACTGTCTACTAAAATCTTTTCTACATCTTTAGCAATATTAGAAATTGTTGTTTCATCTAATGTAGCTTTAACAATAAACATAATTTCATAATTTGTCATCTTTACACCTCCTTATGGTCTTTTGGCTTTTTTCTAAAAAGCAAGGAGTAATCAATTTACTCGCCTAATAGTATATCAGAAATATTTTTACTTGTAAATAAATTTTTCTTTAATAATATATTATATTTTCTTAATTAAATTTAATTCTATACATTAAATCTAAAATAACAAATATCTCCATCTTGCATCAAATAGTCTTTACCTTCAATTCGCACTTTTCCCTTTTCTCGTACTTTAATTTCACTTCCAGCTTCATATAAATCATCAAAACTCATTACTTCAGCTCTAATAAATCCTCTTTCAAAATCACTATGAATAATACCCGCACAATTAGGAGCTTTCATTCCTTTTTTAAAAGTCCATGCTCGGCATTCATCTTTTCCTGAAGTAAAAAAAGTAGCAAGATCAAGTAAATCATAAGTAGCAAAAATTAATTTATCAAGTCCACTATTAGCAATACCTACATCCTTTAAAAAAGCTTCTCTTTCCTCATCCTGTAAATCTGCTAAATCACTTTCCAATTTAGCACACATAACAATTACTGAAGAATTTTCAGATGCAGCATATTCTTTTAATTTAAGTGAATATTCATTATCATCAACCGAAGCTGATAATTCATCAACATTTGCAACATATATAACTTTTTTCAAAGTAATAAAATTAAAATTTTTAAGTAAAAGAATTTCTTCTTCATCAAAAAGAACATTTCTTAAAGATATATTTTTTTCTAAATTTTCTTTTACCTTTCTTAAAACTTCAACTTCTTTAATTGCCTCTTTATCTTTAGTTGTTTCTGCTTTTTTTTCTATTTTACCTAATCTATTAGCAACAATTTCTAAATCCGCCAAAATAAGTTCAGTATTAATAATTTCCACATCTCTAATAGGATCAGTCACTCCAGCAACATGAGTAATATTTTCATCATCAAAACATCTTACAACATGTACTATTGCATCAACTTCTCTTATATGAGATAAAAATTTATTACCAAGGCCTTCACCATTAGAAGCTCCGCTAACAAGACCAGCTATATCAATAAATTCAAAAGTTGTTGGTACAATACTTTTTGGATTATATAAATTTGCTAAAAAATCAAGTCTTGTATCTGGAACAGTCACAACGCCAACATTTGGTTCAATTGTAGCAAATGGATAATTTGCTGCTAAAATATGTTTTTTAGTTATTGCATTAAATAAAGTAGATTTACCTACATTAGGTAACCCAACTATTCCTGCTTTTAAACTCATTTTCTAAAACCTCCCTTATGATATTACTGGAAAAGTATTAATTCCCATTGGAATACCTATAATATACCAAATTAATAACAATGCCAATAAACTAAAACCAATTATAACTGAATAAGGTAATTGATATTTAATTGAATCAGATAATTTTATTTTAGCTTCACCTTGATTATATTTTTCTAAAAAAGCTAAATAAACTATAAAATATGCTAATACAGGAGTAATATTCATAGTTGTTGCTTCTCCAAAACGAAATATTATTTGCGTAAATTCTGGAGAAAGTTCAGAATAATAAGCAATAGGTATTATAGACGGAGCCAAAATAGCCCATTTTGAAATACTAGATGGTAAGAAAAAAGTACTAATTGCTGATCCAATAAAAATCACAATTATAAGTGGTAAACCCATTATATTAGAATTACAAATAAAACTTCCAATATTACCTACAATAACAGTGCCAATATTAGTTTGTTTAAAAATACTTATAAATGTAGATGCAAAAAATATACTAACTAACATATTACCTATACCATCTAATGAATGGCCTAAATTATCACAAAAATCATGATGATTTTTAATTGTTTTTACCCCAATCCCATAAAATAATCCTAAAATTATAAATAACATAGTTACAACAAAGACAAAACCATTACTAAAAAAAGAATTAGTGCTAAATAATTTATCAATATATCTCACTTGACTATTATCTAATAAAGCCCCACTTAAAGGTAAATTAGGTATAATACTATATATAAAAATAATTAAATAAACAAATGCGCTTATACAAGCATACATCATTCCTTTTTTTTCATCTTTAGTAACAATATCTTCTTCTAATTCACTTTCGGTAAATTCATATTTAGGTAATTTTTTAGTAATAATTCCTTCGGTAACAACAGTTATGACATATGAAACAAGTATTACAGCTATAACCATAATAAGTATAAAAGCTAAAGTACTAATAGTATAATTAGAATTTTCGGTTTGAATAGCTTGTAAAGTATAATTTAAAAGTCCCGAATCAGTTGATGTAAAAAGAAAGTTAATAGCACTTCCACATGATAAAGCAGCAAAAGAAGAAATAATTCCAATAGCAGGATTTCTTTTTCCATAATAAAATAATAAAGCTCCTAAAGGTATAAAAATAAGATAAGATAAATCTCCAAAAATACTAGCTAAAACACAAATTAATACAAAAAAGAAAGTAACTGTTCTTTTTTTTAATTTTTTGGTTGTTAAAGTAATTGCAGTTTGCAAAAAGCCACTTTTATCCATTATACTTATTCCCATAAGTAAGATTATTAAATTGGATAAAACTGTAAAATTAGCAAAATTAGAAACAGTATTTGTAAAAATATATTTAATTCCACTTAAATTAAATAAAGATTTTATAACTTCAGTATTTGGAATTAATTGTAGTGTATTTTGATTAACTTTATAAAAAGTAGCTTGAAAATCAAGAATATTTAAAACTCCACTTAATACAATTGTTATAATTATTAAAATTACATAAATCATTAAAGGATGCAGTGGACTTTTAAATTTCTTTTTATTTTTTCTCATTACTTATCACCTTCTTCAATTTCTTTTCAAATTCTAGCCTATCCATCATTACTTCTCTTCCACAATTATTACATTTAATTTTAATATCTACCCCAACTCTTGTTATAGTCCATTCATTAAACCCACAAGCATGATTTTTACGCATTACTACAACATCATTAAGATAATATTTTTTTTCCATATTAATCCTCACTTATTGAAATATTTAATATTTCCATTATTCTTTCCAAATCTTTTGTTGAATCAAAAAATATTTCTACTTTGTTTTTATTAATTTTTACTCTATTCCCTATTTTGTCACTTATTACTCTTTCATACATTCCATATTTATTATCATAATAATCACTTTTATAAATTGGTGTTCTTTTTAAAACATTTCTATTATTTACTAGTTTTTCTAAATCTCTAACATTTATTTTATCTTTAATTATTCTTTTAGCTAAACTTTCAATTTGACTAGCATCTTCTAATTTACTTAATATTCTTGCATGAGAAGCAGAAATATCTTTTTGAATAACCATTTGTTGAATATTTTCTGGTAAATTCAAAAGACCAATTAAGTTAGTAATATAACTTCTACTTTTACCAAACTTTATAGCAAACTCCTCTTGAGTTAAACCTCTTAAATTAATAATATTTAAAACACTTTTAGCTTCATCAATTGGATTCAAATCTTCCCTTTGAATATTTTCAATTAAAGCTATTTCCATCATTTCTTCATCAGTAAAATCTTTTATAACAGCCGGTATTTTAGTTAAACCAGCAATTTTAGCGGCCTTACAACGACGTTCTCCCGCTACTAATTCATAACCTTTAATACTTTTTTTTACAATTATTGGTTCAACTATTCCAAATTCTTTAATTGAAGTAGCAAGTTCATTTAATGTTTCTTCATTAAATGTTTTTCTTGGTTGATGTGGATTACTTCTTATTTCATCCAAATTAATAAGTACAATTTCATTTTTATTTTCATCAACAATTTCTTTTTCAAAATTATCAAAATCAATTACATTATTAGCAAATAATTGCTCAAGTCCTCTTCCTAAAGCTTTCTTTTTAGTTTCCATTTCTTTCAATCACTTCCCTTGCTAAATTATGATATGCCTCCGTTGCTCTACTAGTTGGATCATATTCATTTATAGGTTTTCCATGTGATGGAGCTTCAACTAATCTTACCAGTCTTGGAATTATAGTATTAAATACTTTATCTTTAAAATATCTTCTTATTTCTTCAATTACTTCTAGCCCAATATTTGTTCTTCCATCTAACATCGTAAGTAAAACACCTTCAATTGCTAATGACGGATTCATACCTGATTGAACCATAATAATTGAATTTAAAAGTTGAGTAATTCCATCTAAAGCATAAAATTCACATTGAACAGGAATAATAACAGAATCACTTGCAACCAAAGCATTCATTGTTCCAAGACCCAAAGAAGGTTGACAATCAATAATAATAAAATCAAATATATGTCTAATCTCATTAATAGCATTTTTTAATTGTTCATTTTGATGAAAAGTATTATCTTCTAACATTCTTTTAACAAATTCAACATCAATTCCTGCTAAATTAAGAGTAGATGGAATAATAGCTAAATTATCAAAATTAGTTTTTTTAATAGCTTCTTCAATACTACATCTTCCCGTTATAACTTCATAAATATCATGTTCAAAATCATTAGAATTTAAACCTAATCCAGTAGTAGCATTACTTTGAGGATCTAAATCTATAAGTAAAACTTTTTTATTTTCTTTACCTAAAGCAGCAGCAAGATTAATACTTGTTGTCGTTTTGCCAACTCCCCCTTTTTGATTTACTAATGAAATAACTTTAGCCATAACACACCTCTTACTACATATTCTTATACGCAATAATATTTTATCATATAAATAATATTTAGCATAGAAAAAAAAGCAGTTTTCAAAAGAATTTTTTATCTCTCAATTTAAATTTTAAATTTTCAAAATTCATATTTTCTTAAAAATAATTCTATTTATTTTTAAATAAATAATATAAAAATCAAGGGTACTACAACATTTAAGTTAACCCTTGATTTCCATATGTTTTAAATTATACTAATTCTATTCTAACTTGTAAAGCATCATCGCCTTGGCGTTCTTTTAATTTAATTATTTTAGTATAGCCACCATTACGATTTTCATATCTTTTAGCTAGATCATCAAAAATTTTCTTTACTACATCTTTATCATTATGTAAAAATGCTAATGCTTTACGACGAGATACTAATGTTCCTCTTTTTCCATAAGTAATCATCTTATCTACAAATTTTCTTACTTCTTTAGCTCTTGCTTCAGTAGTAACAACACTCTCATGCATTATAACATCTTTAGTTAGTCCTGCTAAAATGCTTCTTCTAATTCTTGTTTCTCTTCCTAATTTTCTATATGCCATAATCCATTACTCCTTAAATGTTAGTCCTAAATCAGCAACTTTATCAAGAACTTCTTTAAGACTCTTTTTTCCTAAATTTCTAATTTTCGTAACTTCAACTTCTCTTTTTTCAACCAAATCTTGAACTGTATGAATACCTGCACGTTTTAAACAATTATAAGCACGTACACTAAATTCAACTTCTTCAATTGGTGTTTCTAAAGTTTTTGTAATTGTATCAACTTTTTTCTCTTGCATTAAACCAGAAAAATCACTAATAGAATTTATGTCAGTAACAATATTAAAATGTTCTACTAATATTTTACCAGCAAGAGCTAAAGCTTCTTCAGGACTCATACTACCATTAGTAGTAATTTCCATAATTAATTTATCATAATTTTCATTTTGCCCAACTCGAGTATCTACAACTTCATATTTAACAAGTTCAATTGGTGAATAAGATGAATCAATTGCTATTGTGCCAACTTTTAAATCTTCTAATCTTTTTTTGTTTTCTTTAGCATCTACATACCCACGACCATTTTCAACAGTCATTTCAATATCAATTGTTCCGCCTTTAACAAGATTACAAATTACTAAATCATCATTTACAACTTCAACATCAGCATCTTTATCAATCATACCTGCTGTAACAGGTCCTTCAGTATCAGCATGTAATCTTAAAGTTTTAAGTTCATTACTATGATTTTTAACCACTAAACTTTTAATAGCTAAAACTATTGATGTTACATCTTCAACTACACCTTCAATTTTTTGAAATTCATGTAATACGCCATCAATTTTAATACTAGTAACTGCACTTCCAGGAAGACTTGAAAGTAAAACTCTTCTTAAAGCATTACCTATTGTTGTCCCAAAACCTCTTTCAAGTGGTTCCATTTCAAATCTAGCAAAATGACTTGACTCGTTGTATTCAGTAATTTTGTATTCTGGTTTATCAAATTTTATCATCATACAATATCCCTTTCTTATTACTAATTTCTAGGCCTTTTTGGTGGACGACATCCATTATGTGGTACTGGAGTTTCATCAACAATACTTGTTACCTCTAATCCAGCACTTTGAAGTGATCTTATTGCATTTTCTCTACCAGGACCTAATCCTTTAACATAAACATCAACTTTTTTAACACCTTGTTCAATTGCGGCAGCAGCAGCAGCTTCAGCTGTTAAACCAGCAGCATATGGAGTTTTCTTTTTACTACCTAAATAACCAATTCTACCAGCACTTGACCAACTAATTGCATTTCCATCTTTATCAGATATTGTAACAATTGTATTATTATATGTTGCATGAATATGCGCTTCTGCTTCTGGAATATTTTTCTTAACTTTTCTTTTTCTTCTATTATAAGCCATTTATAGTCCCCTACTTTCCTACTTTTTTCTTATTAGCTACAACTTTTCCTTTACCTTTACGAGTTCTAGCATTTCTATTAGTTCTTTGACCTCTTACAGGTAATCCTTTTTTGTGTCTAACACCTTCATAACAATTTATTTCCATTTTGTTTTTAATACTCATTTGAACATCACGACGTAAGTCACCTTCAACAGTATACTTATCAATCTCTTTTCTTAAAGCATTAATTTCATCTTCTGTTAAATCTTTAATTTTTTTAGTTTCTTCAACTTTAGCATCTCTACAAATTGTTTTTGCTAAAGGACGACCTATACCATATATAGCTGTAAGGCCAATACAAGTATGTTTTTCTCCAGGTAAATCAATATTTTTAATTCTTGCCATTTAAATCCTCCTAACCTTGTACTTGTTTATGTTTAGGGTTATCACAAATAACCATAACTTTTCCGTTTCTTCTAATTATTTTGCATTTCTTACAAATTTTCTTTACTGATGGTCTAACTTTCATAAATACTCTCCTATCTTTTATTCCATGTTATAATCCCACGTGTTAAATCATAAGGCGATAATTGCACTGTAACGGTATCACCCGGTAGAATACGTATCATGTTGATGCGCATTTTACCAGAAACGTAGGCTTTTACAGTATGGCCATTAGCAAGTTCTATTAGGTAATCAGAACCTTTTAAAACTTCAATGACTTTGCCTTCGACCTCAATTTTATCATTCTTTTTTGATTCTATAGTTTTGTTATTTTTTTTGGAATCTGTCAAATTTCTCACTCTCCCGTTAATATAACATATCCATCTTTTGTAACTAATACTGTATGTTCAAAATGAGCACTAGGAAGTCCATCTTCCGTCTTTATTGTCCACTCATCTTCTTCCATATAAACATGTCTTGAGCCAAGCGTCAACATTGGTTCAACCGCAATCACCATACCTTCTTTTAAAATCCTTGGATCATTTGTATAGTAATTAGGTACATCTGGATCTTCATGAACACTGGTTCCGACTCCGTGACCAACTAATTCTCTTACAACCCCCAAATTACATTTTTTAGCAAATTTTTCTATTTTGCTTCCAATGTCACTTATTTTAACTCCAGCTTTGATAGCACTCAAGCCTTCATATAATGATTTTTTAGTATTTTCTACTAAATCTTCTACTTCTTTTGATGACTTACCAACTATATAAGTATTAGCGGAATCTGAATGATATCCTTTATATTCTACTCCGATATCAATTGATACAACATCTCCATTTTTAATTTTTCTTTTTCCTGGAATACCATGTACCACTTCATCATTTATAGATACACAGATACTTGCTGGGTATCCTTCATAATTTAAAAAAGAAGGTTTGCAATCATTTGCTAAAATAAATTTATAAGCTATATCATTTAATTCTTTAGTAGTAATACCTACTTTTAAATATTTAGCTACTTCTTTATGTGTTAAATAATTGATATACCCAGCATGTTTCATTAATTCAATTTCTCTATCACTCTTTATACTAATCATTTAAAATTTCCTTAATTCTATCTGCAATTATTGAGCTTTCTTCCATTGCATTAACAATATAAAGCTTGCCCATTTTTTTATAATATTTTTTTATAGGTTCCGTGTTTTCTTTAAATGTTTCAAAACGCTTTCTAAAAGATGTTTCATTATCATCATCTCTTATAATAAGTTTTTTTCCACATACATCACAAATACCTTCAACTTGTGGCTTTAAATTTTCATAATATTTATTATAACTAGCGCCACAACTACAAGTAAGACGTCCAAGTGATCTTTTTAATGCTTCTTCTAGTGTAATATCTAAATATATTACCTTGTAATCGTTTATATCTAATTCGTTAAATAAATTATTTAATAAATTAGTTTGATAACTAGTTCTAGGATAACCATCTAAAATAAATGGTTTTTTGGCTTTTATAATAGCTTTCCGCATTAATTTATGAACATCATCATCATTAACTAAATTACCTTTTGCCATTATATCCTTAATTTTTAAGCCAAAATCTGATTTAGATTCAATTTCTTTTCTTAAGATATCACCAGCAGAAATATGTGAATATCCTAATTTTTCTAATATAGCACTTTGAGTACCTTTCCCACTAGCAGGAGGAGCAATAAAAATCACACTTTTCATTATCTTAACTTTCTCCTTTTTTCTTTATAACTTCTTGCAAGTAAACTACTTTCAATTTGTTTATAAGTTTCAATTGCAACCCCAACAACAATCAATATACCAGTTCCCCCAATAGATATTGATGATCCCAATGAAGTAAATTTTGATACTAATGTTGGTAAAATAGCAATAATCATTAAGAAAATGCTTCCTACAATAGTTAATTTACTAATTGAATTAGAAATATATTTAGAAGTATCACTTCCTGGTCTAACTCCCGGAATATAACCTCCACGTTCATTTAAATTTTTACTCATTTCATCTGGATTCATCATCATAAATGTATAAAAATATCCGAAGAAGAATATTAATATTAAATATAAGAATATTCCTGTATTTGATGATGGAACAATCCATTTGTTCATAAACTCTACTGCAGCATCACTTTTAAATAAAGCAGCAATAGTAGATGGTATAGTTAATAATATTTGAGCAAAAATTACCGGAATAACACCTGCTGAATTTAATTTTATTGGTAAATAACTTTGTTCAGCTCCATATGCACTATTAGTTCTATTAGCATATTGAATAGGAATTCTTCTTTCAGCTAATTGAGTATAAATAACACCAACTAATACTAAAATATAAACTATAACGAACAAAATAAACAATAAAATATTTAAACCATTATAAGCATTTATAAATACTCTAGGCATACTAAATAAAATACCAGCAAGAATTATCATTGATGTTCCATTTCCAACACCTTTTTTAGTAATTTCATCGCCTAACCATAAACAAAAAGATGTTCCAGCAGTCATAACAACAGATGTTGCTACCATTTCCCCAGCTGTAAGTCCTAAAGTTTTATTATATAAAATACATAAAGCATAACTTTGAGCAAAAGCAAATACTATAGCAAGATATCTCGTAATTTTATTCATTTTTTGTCTTCCAGTATAGCCTTCTTCTTTCAACTCACTAAAGTATGGAACAATATCCATTTGCAATAATTGAGTTATAATAGATGCTGTAATATAAGGTGAAACACCTAAAGCAAATATTGAAACATTTTGAAGTCCTCCACCACTCATAAGATTAAAAATTTCAAGAGCGCCAAGACCTTCAATTACACCATCTACCCAAGGAACAGTAATTGTAGTTCCTAAACAAAATAAACCTAGACAAAAAAGAGTAAAATAAATTCTTTTTCTCAAATCTTTATTTGATTTTGAAAATAGTTGGGAAAACCCACGAAACATCTAAATCACCTCTGCTTTACCGCCGGCTTTTTCAATTTTAGTTACAGCCTTACTTGAAAATCTATGTGCTTTAACAGTTAACTTTTTAGTAAGTTCACCGTTCGCTAGTATTTTAATGCCACATAAAGCGTCTTTGATTATTCCTCTTTCCTTTAATAATTCTGGAGTAACAATATCACCGTCATTGAACAATTTATCCAAAGCATTTAAATTGATTGTAGCAAATTCACATCTAAATCTTTTATTATTAAATCCTCTTTTTGGTATTCTTCTATATAATGGAGATTGTCCACCTTGAAACCATGCTGGAATAGATGATCCACTTCTTGCTTTTTGACCTTTTTCTCCACGAGTTGAAGTTTTACCCATTCCACTTCCTGGTCCACGACCTACTCTTTTTATTCCTTTAGTCTCTTTAGATTTTGGTAAATTTTCTAATCTCATATTATAATTCCTCCACCTTTTTGCCACGTAATGATGCAATGTGTTCTGGAGTTCTTTGGGCTTGTAATCCTTTTAATGTAGCTTTAGCAACATTAATTTGTGTATTAGCTCCTAAACTTTTAGCTACGATATCTTTAACACCAGCAAGTTCTAACACTGCCCGAGCAGCTCCACCTGCAATAATTCCACGACCTTCTTTTGCAGGTTTAATAAGAACAATACTTCTTCCTACCTTACCAATTTCTTCATGAGGAATTGTTCGATTATCAATTAAAGATATTTTTATAACATTTTTATTAGCAGCTTGGATAGCTTTTTTTATTGCTTCAGAAACTTCATTAGCTTTTCCAGTACCAATACCTATTAAACCTTTTCTATTTCCAACAGCTACATCTGCTTTAAAACGAAAATGTCTACCACCTTTAGTTACTTTTGTTACTTTTGATATGGAAATAACTTTTTCTTCCAATAAATTTTTCTTTGCATCGTTAGTTTTTCTATTAACAACTTTCTTATCCATAATTTCCTCCTTATATCTCTAATCCTGCTTCTCTTGCAGCATCTGCTAGAGCACTTACACGACCATGATATAGGTAGCCGCCACGATCGAATACAACTTTATTAATTTTGGCTTTTTTACATTTTTCAGCAATATCTTTTCCCACAGCTTTAGCTGCATCAATATTACCACCATTAGAAAGTTTAAGTTCACGGCTAGATGAAGATACTAAAGTTACACCTTTTTCATCATCAATAACTTGAGCATAAATTTCAGCGTTTGAACGGAAAACATTTAATCTTGGCATTTCTTTAGTACCACTTAAATTTTTTCTGATTCTTTTATGTCTAATTTCACGCATTGCGTTTCTAGATTCTTTTCTTATCATCATTTACCTCCTTATGCCGCTTTCTTTCCTTCTTTACGACGAACAATTTCGCCTTTATAACGAATTCCTTTTCCTTTATATGGTTCTGGACTTCTTACTTTTCTAATATTTGCTGCAAATTCTGAAACTTTTTGTTTATCAATACCTTTAATTGTAATTTCAGTATTGCTAATAAGTTCTGCACTAAGTCCTTCTGGTACATCAATTTCTACTGGATGACTAAAACCTGCATTAATAATAATCTTTTTTCCTTGAACATTAAATCTATATCCAACACCAACAGCTTCTAATCCTTTTTCAAATCCTTTTGATACACCATCTAACATACTTTTAATTAATGAATTCGTAGTTCCTTGAATCATATTTGCTTCTTTAGTAACCTTTTTTTGTTTTGTTATAACAGTATTATCTTCAATTACTACATCAACTAAATTATTAAAGCTTAAACTTAATTCACCTTTACTGCCTTTAACTGTTAAAACATTTCCATTTACATCAACTGTTACACCTTCAGGTATAACTAATTTTCTTTCTCCAATTCTACTCATAATAACTTACCAAATATAGGCAAGGACTTCGCCTCCTAACTTAGCATTTCTTGCTTCTTTATCAGTCATTAAACCTTTAGAAGTTGAAATAATAGCAATACCTAAACCATTTAGAACTCGAGGAACTTCAGTAGCTTTAGCATATACTCTTAAACCAGATTTACTTATTCTTTTAAGACCAGTAATAACTCTTTCCTTTTTAGCACCATATTTAAGTGTTAATGTTAAATTATCACCTTTAGTACTTTTTTCATAATTAAAATCTTCGATATAACCTTCACGCTTTAAAATTTCTGCAATGCCTAAAGTCATTTTAGTACCTACAACAGTAACTGTAGGATATTTCATGATATTAGCGTTACGAATACGTGTTAACATATCTGCTATTTTATCTTGTACAAACATTATTTAGATCCTCCTTCTACCAACTTGATTTCTTTACGCCAGGTATTTGACCTTCGTTAGCAAGTTCTCTAAAACAAATACGACATAATTTAAATTTGCTTAAGACTGCATGAGGTCTTCCACATCTTTCACATCTTGTATATTCTCTTGTAGAAAATTTTTGTTTTCTTTTATTTTTTACTTTTAAACTTGTTTTAGCCATAATAACTCCTAACCTTTAAATGGCATTCCAAATGCCTTTAGTAATGCATAAGCTTCGTCGTTACTTTTTGCAGTAGTAACGAATACTATATCCATACCACGAATTTTATAAACATTATCATATTCAATTTCTGGGAAAATTAATTGTTCTTTAATACCTAAAGTATAATTTCCATGACCATCAAATGCATGAGCAGATATTCCACGAAAATCTCTAACTCTTGGAAGAGATACTTTAATTAACTTTTCCATAAAATTGTACATATTTTCTCCTCTTAATGTTACTTTAACACCAACAGGATTTCCTTCTCTCAATTTAAAACCAGCAATTGACTTACGAGCATTTGTAACTACTGCTTTTTGTCCAGCTATTAATTCTAAATCTTTTACAGCAGCTTCAATAAATTTAGCATCATGACTTCCTTCACCTACACCCATGTTTATGACAATTTTTTCTAAACGAGGAACTTCCATAATACTTTTATAATTTAATTCTTTCATTAAATCTTTCTTTATTTTAGTTTCATACAATTCTTTAAAATTACTCATAACTCACCTACTTACTAGCTTTCTTTGTTGTTTTTTTAGTTGTTTTAGTTTCTTTTGCTTCTTCTTTTACAACTTTTTCTTCTTTTTTATTTACAGTTTTTTTAGTTTCTTTTTTAGAAGACTTTTCATTTTTATCTACTAATTTAACATTTGAAACATGGATAGGCATTTCTATTTCAAAAATACCTCCTTTATCATTAGTAGTCCTTGGTTTAGTGTGTCTTTTAGAAATATTAACTCCCTCAACAACAACTTTGTTTTGGGCTTTTAAAGTTTTTAGTACTTTTCCTGTTTTACCCTTATCTTCTCCAGATAAAACTTTAACATTATCATTAACTTTAATTTTCATATTTCCTCCTATAAAACCTCAGGAGCTAAAGATACAATTTTCATATAATCTTTTTCTCTTAATTCTCTAGCTACTGGTCCTAATACACGTGTTCCTATTGGAGACTTATCATCTTTAATAAGTACACATGCATTATCATCAAATTTAATATAAGAGCCGTCTTCTCTTCTTACACCTTCAACAGTTCTAACAATTACTGCTTTAACAACTTTTCCTTTAGGCATATTACTATTTGGAATAGCTTTTTTTACAGTACCAACTACAACATCACCAATGTTACCACTTTTAACTTTACTACCACCCATAACTTTAATTACTAAAAGTTCACGAGCACCAGTGTTATCAGCAACTTTTAATCTTGTTTCTTGACTAACCATAGTATACCTCCTAAAGAATTACAGCTTTTTCTAAGACATCAACAAGTTCATATTTTTTTAATTTAGAAATTGGTCTTGTAAGTCTTATTTTAACTGTATCTCCTAATTTTGCTTTATTTTCTTCATCGTGTGCATGATATTTTTTAGAATATTTAACACGTTTATTATATAATGGATGACGTTTGTAAGTTTCGACTAAAACAGTTATAGTTTTATC
>CANRDZ010000025.1 GCA_947629465.1 uncultured Bacilli bacterium
ATTTTGACCTTTGTTCTTTAAATAGTAAGGTGATTACTATAAAGAATAATAGTAGAATTATAATAAATAGAGATATTTCTCTTTTTGTCATAATTAACCACCACCTTTCTTTTATCTTTTGATAATTGAAAGGGAAAACATCTGATATATTTCAAATGTATCCATTAGCATTATATCAAACAAATGTTCTTAACACGACATTTTATAATAAATTTATGTGCATTTGTTAAACTTATTCTTTAAATCATCATTAGAGTTTAAACTTGAAAAAAGTAATAAGATTTATAGATAAGCAAACTTTTCGACTTAAATGAATAGTTTGAGTTTTTTTAATAATTATTTTTTGATATAATTAAAATGTGAGGTTTAAGAATGAAATATTTAGACAGTTTAAATGAAGAACAAAAACAAGCTGTTATGCATATTACTGGACCATGTTTAGTAGTAGCTGGAGCGGGATCGGGTAAAACTAAAGTTTTAACTACAAGAATTGCTTATTTAATTGATAATGGTATTTATAGTGGTAATATATTAGCTATTACATTTACAAATAAAGCAGCCAAAGAAATGAAAGAAAGAATTAATAAATTAGTAGAAAATAATTATGCTTTTGTGGGAACATTTCATTCTTTTGGTTTAAGAGTAATTAAAGAAAATTATGAAGAATTTGGCTTAACAAAAAATTTTACCATTATGGATTCAGATGATGTAGTAAGTATAATAAAAAAAATAATGAAAGATTTAAATTATGATATTAAAGAGATATCACCAACTTTTATAAAAAATAAAATAAGTTTTATTAAAAATGAAATGTTAAGTGATGCTGAAGTAACTAGATATTTCGCATCTGAAATAGAAAAAAAAGTAGTTGAAGTTTATTTTAAATATCAAGATATTTTAAGAAAAAATAATGCGATTGATTTTGATGATTTATTAAAATTACCAACAGATTTATTTAATCAAAACAAAGAAATATTAGATAAATATCAAGAAAAATATCAATATATTTTGGTAGATGAATATCAAGATACGAATGAAGTACAATATAAAATGATTAAGTTATTAGGAAGTAAATATAAAAATATATTTGTGGTTGGAGATCAAAATCAAGCAATATATGGTTTTAGACAAGCTAATTATAAAAATATTGTTAACTTTGAAAAAGATTATAATGATGCAAAAGTTATTGTATTAAATAAAAATTATCGTAGTACAACTAATATTTTAAATGCTGCTAATTCAGTTATTAAAAATAATATTGAAAGAAAAGAAGTTAATTTATATAGTGATTTAGGTGAAGGAGTAAAAATCAAATATATAAGAAGTAATGATGGAGCAAGTGAAATTAATAATATTGTAAGTGAAATTAAAGAATTATTAAATTTAGGATATGATTTAAAAGATATTGCTATTTTTTATCGGACTAACGCTCAATCGAGAGCTTATGAAGAAGCAATGTTAAAAAATAATTTTGCTTATAAAGTAGTTGGTAGTTTTTATTTCTATAAAAGAAAAGAAATTAAAGATTTAATTAGTTATTTAAGACTAATAGATAATCATCAAGATGATATATCTTTAAAAAGAGTTATTAATGTACCAAAAAGAGGAATAGGAAATAAAACTATTGAGAATTTAGAAAATTTAGCAAATAGTGAAAATAAATCTATATTTGATGTAATCAGTAAAGGAAAAGAATTAGAATTTAAAAAAATAATAGAAAAATTAACTGTTGATAAAGACAATATGTCTTTAACTGAATTAATAGATGCCGTTATAGTAGAAAGTGGTATGGGAGAAGAAATAACTAAAAATAATGATTTAGATGGCGAAATTAGAATGGACTACTTAAAAGAATTTAGAAGTATAACGGAAAATTATCAAAATACAACAGGTAGTGTTAATTTACAAGATTTTTTAGAAGAAATAAGTTTAATAGCTGATATTGAAGAACATAGAGATAATGATGATTCAATTACATTAATGACTTTTCATTCCGCGAAAGGATTAGAATTTAAAGTGGTTTTTATGGTTGGAATGGAAGAAGGTTTAATGCCTCATCAAAATTCTTTATTAGAAGAAAAAGAATTAGAAGAAGAAAGACGTTTATGCTATGTTGGAATTACAAGAGCAAAAGAAAGATTGTATTTAACTAATGCTAAAAGAAGAATGCTTTATGGTAAAGATATGTTTAATCCTCCATCACGATTTATTGATGAAATAAATAAAGAATATTTAGAATCAAATATTATAGAAGAAAATAAAATAGATAAGTCTTTATTATATAATAGTAATGAAGATGTTATTGATTTTATGTGTGGTGATGTTGTTAATCATTTGACTTTTGGTCGTGGTGTTGTAGTTGGGGTAGATGAACGTTTTGTAAGTGTAGCATTTAATAAACAATATGGTATTAGAAAATTTTTAAAAAATTATAAAGGGTTAAGGAAGGAAGAAAAAAAATGAAAAAAGATTTAACGTTATTAGTTTTAGCTGCTGGAATGGGAAGTAGATTTGGAGGACTTAAGCAAATTGAACCGGTTGGTCCAAATAATGAATTTATTATTGATTATTCAATTTATGATGCAATAAAAGCTGGTTTTAATAAAGTAGTTTTTGTTATAAAAAAAGAAAATTTTAATATTTTTAAAGAAACAATTGGTAAAAGAATTGAAAATAAAATAAAAGTAGAATATGTTTTTCAAGATATAGATGATGTTCCTAAAAATGTTAAAATTTCTAAAGAAAGAGTTAAGCCTTTAGGTACTGCTCATGCTATTTATTCAGCAAGGAATGTTATTCATGAAAATTTTGCTATAATTAATGCTGATGATTTTTATGGTCGTGATGGTTATATAAAAGCAAGTGAATTTTTAAATAATTGTGAAGATAATGAATATGCAAATATTGCTTATGAAGTTGGAAATACTTTAACTTTAAATGGTGAAGTTAAAAGAGGAATCATTTTTGCTACTAATGGTTATTTAGATAAGTTAGTTGAAAGTTCTGTTAAAGAAGATCATGGGGAAGCATTGTGTAAACCGTTATCTTTAGAAGAAGAGTTTAGAGTTCCATTAAATCAATTAGTTTCAATGAATTTATTTTGTTTTACTCCTAAATTATTTGAATATTTAGAAAATCATATAAAAGATTTTTTTGCAAACGCTAAAGATTTAATGAAAGATGAATGGCTTATTCCAAATGTAGCATTTGATAGTGCTAAAGAAAATAATAAAAAAATAAAAATAGTGGGAACAAATAGTAAATATTTAGGAATGACTTATAGAGAAGATTTAGATACTTTAAAAAATGGTATTAATGATGAAATAAAAAATGGTGTTTATAATATTAATTTGTGGGGCTAATAATGAATCCGGAATTGAGAATAAAAGAACTTGTTAAAATACTTAATGAAGCAAATTATAACTATTATGTTTTAGATAATCCTACTATAACAGATCAAGAATTTGATAAATATTTAAGAGAATTGGAAAATTTAGAAAATAAATTTCCTGAATATATCTTAAGTGATAGTCCTACTAAACGAGTAGGTGGCGAAGTTATTGATAAATTTGAAAAAGTAAATCATAAAATACCTCTTTTGAGTATAAGTGATGTTTTTAATGAAGATGAAGTTAGAGATTTTGATGCTAAAATAAAAAAATTTGGAGTTACACCTGAATATGTATGTGAACTTAAAATAGATGGACTTGCTGTTTCATTACAATATGAAAAGGGGATTTTAGTAAGAGGCGCTACGAGAGGTGATGGGGTAGTTGGTGAGGATATTACTCATAATGTTAAAACGATTAAAGTAATTCCTTTAAAATTAAATAGAGACATTGATATAGAAGTTCGTGGTGAAATCTATATGGAAAAAAAGACTTTAGAAAAAATAAATAAAGAAAGAGAAAAAGAAGGTTTACCACTTTTACAAAATGTTAGAAATGCAGCTGCAGGAAGTGTTAGACAGTTAGATTCTAAAATTGCTGCTAAAAGAAATTTGAATAATTTTATTTATCATTTGCCTAATCCTCTTGATTATGGAATTAGTAAGCATAGTGATGCTCTTAAATTTATGAAAGATTTAGGATTTAAAGTTAATCCTATTAATAGAGTTGTTAATAATATTGATGAAGCTTTAGATTTTATTCATGAATATACTTTGAAAAGAGAAGCTCTTCCTTATGAAATAGATGGAGTAGTCATTAAAGTTAATGATGTTAATGAACAAATAAATTTAGGTAATACTGCTAAATATCCTAGATGGGTTGTTGCTTATAAATTTCCTCATAATGATGTTTTAACAAAATTGCAAGATATTGTTTTTACGGTAGGAAGAACAGGTCAAATTACTCCTAATGCTGTTTTAGATCCTGTTTTAGTAATGGGTTCAACTATTGCAAGAGCAACTCTTCATAATGAAGATTTTGTTAAAAATTTAGGCCTTATGATTGGTGATACAGTAATTGTTCATAAAGCTGGTGATGTTATTCCAGAAGTTAAAGGAGCTGTTATTGAAAGACGTAATGGTACTGAAAAAGATTTCAAAATGATAAGTAATTGTCCAATATGTAATACTCCTTTAATTAAAAAGAATGGTCAAGTTGATTATTATTGTCCTAATGAATCTTGTCCAGCAAGGGGAATAGAGGGTCTTATTCACTTTGCTTCAAGAGATGCAATGAATATTGATGGGTTAGGAGACGAAATTATTGAAGATTTTTATAATGAGGGAATCTTAAAAAGTATTACTGATTTTTATCATTTAAAAGAATTTGAAGATAAAATATTGTTATTAGAAGGTTTTGGCCGAAAAAGTTTTGATAATATGATTGAAGCTATTGAAAATAGTAAGAAAAATAGTTTAGAAAAATTATTATTTGGTTTAGGAATTAATGGTGTTGGTAGTAAAACAGCAAAATTATTAGCTTCTTATTTTGGCAATATTGATTCTTTAATGAAGGCAACAACGGAAGAATTAATAGCTATAAAAGATATAGGAGATATTCTTGCTGAAAATATTTATAATTATTTTAAAGCAAATAAAAATTTAATTGATAAATTAAAGTTATTAGATATAAATATGGAATATTTAGGGGTAAAGAAAAAAACAAATGAAAATATTACTGGTAAAAAATTTGTTATGACGGGATCAATATCATTTATGACAAGAGATGAAATAAAAGAATTAGTAGAAGAATATAATGGAACTTTTTCAGAATCGGTAAGTAAAAAAACAGATATTGTAATTGTAGGAGAAAATCCTGGAAGTAAATATGATAAAGCTAAAAAGTTAGGAATAACTATTTGGAATGAAGAACAATTTAAAAAAGTTATTGATAATTTAGATAATCAAAAATAATAGTGAAAGCTATTATTTTTTTTATATAAAAAAGCTACCTTTAATTAGGTAGCGGTTCTATTTTAATTGAATCATCATATTTTTTTAAAACATCACTAAATTCTTGATAAACATCTTGATAGTTGTCTAAATATTTAGGTTCCATTTTACTAAAAGGAACAACTATATAATCATTTTTTTTCTTTTCGGTATTATAAAATTTATAGTTATAATTTAAATCAGCTCCAATATTTTCAATTTTAATTGTTGTTATATTTGTTTTAGGATCAACTGTTTTAATTATATCCATTGTTGCAAACATACCAATTGAGGAAACTTTTCGTACGTATTCTGTATTTTCAGAATGATTTTGACCAGAAATAAAATTTCCAAAAGAGTAAAAGACTACAGTATCGTTTATTTTTTCCCATGGTTCAATACAATGGGAATGAGTTCCTAGAACAATATCAACTCCATTATCAGCTAAAAATTTGGCTTGTTTTCTTTGAGTTTCTGTTGCATCTAATTTATATTCAGTTCCCCAATGCATTGCTACAATTAAAACATCAACTTTATCACGGACAGCTTCAATATCTTTTAAAACTACTTCTTCATCAAATAAATTAACTAAATAGGGAGCATCTTTTGGAATAGGAATACCATTTGTGCCATAAGTATAAGAAAGCATTGTATAAGTTATACCATTTACTTCCATAATTGGATATTTTTCTCTTTCTTCTTCACTAGTAAACATACCTGTAGCTAAAACATTTTTTTGTTCTTGCCACCATTTAGCACTATTATAAGCTCCATTTCTACCTTTATCCATTGAATGATTTGTAGCAAGAGATATTAGATTAAAACCAGTTTCTAACATATTTGTTCCAAATGAGGATGGAGTATTAAAACGAGGATAATTACTTGGTTCGGAATCTTTATCAAATACTGTTTCTTGATTATAATATTTGATATCGTAATCTTTAATTTTTTCTTTAGTATAAGTTAACATACTAGAAAAATCATAGGTTTTTGTATATGAATCATAGGCTGCCCTGTAAACATTTGAATGAACCAAACCATCTCCAGTTGCAATTAAAGAAGCTTTATAAGTTTTAGGTAAATCATCATCTTCTTTATTATCAATAATTGGTGTTTCTGCATGACTTAAATTATTTGTTAGAAAATGATAACTTAATAAAAAAAGAGTAACTATACAAATGAATAATGTTATAGTAAATATTACTTTTTTTATACTACTTTTTAATTTCATTATTTTAATTCCTCATAAACATCTTTAGGATCCATTGTAGCTCTCAAACCATAATTTGGTAATAAATGTAAATGATAATGTTTTATTTTTTGACTATTACCATAATTAATACATACACTTAATTCTTTTGCATTTAATCTTTCCATAATATGTTTTATATATTTTTTGGCAACTTCATTAATATGAATTACTAAATCATCTGGTATATCCATTAAAGATTCATAATGTTTTTTAGGAATAACTAAAACATGTCCATCAACATTTGGATAAGCATCCATAATAACCATTACTAAATCATCTTCATATAATTTGTAGCTTGGTAATTCACCATTTGCTATTCGACAAAATAAACACTCCATAATAACCACCTCTTTAATTGTACTAAAAAAAGCATTAAAAGTCTATTTAGTCTTTAATTTTTTTAAAAATTCTTTTTGTTTATCATTTATTCGATATGATTCTCTTGCTTTTTGAAGTGACTTATTAAAAATCCATTTATTTATTTTATTTTGATTTTCTTTTAAAAAGATAATTGTTTCATCATAATATTTAATTAAAAGAATAGAGTAAGCCCAGGAAATAGCCATATTAACATAATAATATTCACTTTTAATATTTAAAAGTATTCTTAAAACATTTTCATAATATTCATCGTTTATATAATATGTTAAAAGAGTTACAATGACAAATCTTAAATAAAATTCATCTTTTTTATTTAATAATTTTTGAAGATAAATAAAAAAATTATCAAGGTTATTTTTAATCCATTTTGATTCACCAACAAATATATCACAAATAGCCCAGTTATCTATTTTTGGTAAAAAGTTATTAATAAGATTTATTCTTGTATTTAACTGAACGTTTATATTTCCAATAATTAAACCTTCAATCATAATCATTTCATAATAAGAAGAATCTAAATTATTTAATATCACTTCATAATTATATTGTTTTAATAATTGCTTACATTTTTTTCTTAAAATAGGTATTTTAACTCCTAAAATTTTATAATTTGTATGACAAATTTTAGTTTGAAATTTTTGATAATCTTTATCAATATCTGGTTTTAAAATACTTAAAATATTCAAAATGATTTCACCTCTTTTAAATATTATAAATGTTCTTAATTATTCTTTAAAGATTATTATAAATTTTTAATGTCAAATTAAAAAATGAATTTTACTAATTTTGACAGAAAAATCTTGATTTTTTACTTTCTAAATGTATAATATTTCGTATAACAGAGGTGTATTATGGTAAATAATTTAAAAATTAAAAAAGAAACTATTTTAAAAATTGGTCTTATTTTTGTTTTATCTTTAATGGTTTTTACAATAAGTATATTTTATAAAAAATTTGATAATAGTAATAAAGGAATATTATATAGTTTAGCTTATGATACAAATGATTATGTTTATTTATCTGATTTAAATTATATAGCTTCTGAATCTTATGTTGAAGATGGTTATTATTTACATCTTGATAAAAATAATTCTAGTGGTTTAATTACAGTTAATATTGATGGTAGGCCAAAAGAATTTATAAAAGGTATTTCTGCTTGGGCAACATCTAATTTAGTTTACGATATAAGTGGTTATGATTATGATTATTTTGTATCTTATATTGGTGTTGATGAAAAAGAAAAAAGTACATATTATAATAGTGGTGTAACTTTTACTATATATACATCAAATGATGGCGTAACTTGGAATGAAGCTTATAAATCAGGAGTAAAAAAAGGTTTAGATGATGCTGATTATATTAAAATTCCTTTAGAAAATGTTAATTATTTAAAATTGTATGCATATGAAAATGGCGATAGTTGGTATAGTATGTGGTATGATGATGCCGTTTATGCTGATGCTAAATTGATAAAAGATGGTTATGTAGAATCAGTTGAGGATGATAATACAATAGTAAAAAAAATAAGTGATTATGATGCTTTAATAAAAAAATATGAATCAGAAATAAAAGATGGTACTTTTACTAATATAGATAAATATGCTTTAACATTATTACAAAGAGATTTTGTTACTAAAGCTGGTTATAATGTTTTACAAGCTTTATTAAAATATAGTGATAATTATAAAACTGTTCTATCTTGGTTAATGAATGATAAAGAAACTTTAGAATTATACGTTTTAGGTGGAGAACCTGATGGAAATTATGCAACTTCTTTAAGTATTTTAAATGAATTATATTTTAAATATAAAGATACTGATTTGAATAATAATGAAGTAACTAAAAATGGAGTAGTTTTAAAAGACTTATATAAAAAAATGATTGTATCTTTGTCTTTAACGCATTCTGCTAATGTTGGTTTATGGGTTTCATTAACAAATGATGATTCTCTAGATCCAAATGGTAGTAATGCATTGAATCGATATGAAATTTTTAAAAAATTACATCATGATGGATTATTAATAGATGAAATATTTGAAAATTTAAGTGTTGAAGAAATGCGCTTTGTAATGAATAATATAATTGATGATGAAGAAATAATATGGCTAAATCATTATACAACTGAAAATAATAGTAAAAATCCATATACTTATATAACTTATCGTTTTGGGTATGATTATAATAATCCTAAATATTATGTAGAAGAAAATAAGAATATGTGGAATAATAAAAAAAGAGGAAATTTACCTTATGCTTATAATTTTAAAGATTATGGAATAACTTATGCAACTGGTTATCCAAAATTATGGATAGTTTTTGAAGAAGGTTCAGTTTGTGGAGGACTTTCTAAAACTGGTTCAAATATTTGGGGTAGTTATGGCGTTCCTTCAAGTGTTGTTTCTCAACCAGGACATGCTGCATATATTTATATGTCTTTAGATGAAAATGGAAATAAAGTTTGGAATTTATATAATGATGTTTCAGGATGGGGACAATCTGGAAAAACCGAAAAATTATCAATAAGAATGCCAAATGGTTGGGGTAGTGGCGATTATGCTTCAGCATTTCCAGCAAGTTATATAGTTCTTGCTGAAGCTTCTTTACAAGATTTTGATAATTATAAATTGTCCGAAGAAATTTTAATGAGTGCTGATATTTATTCTAATGATTATCAAACTTTAGATAAAATTTATCGAGCTGCTTTAAATGCTCAAAAAATTAATTTTGATGCATGGTTAGGTTTAGTAAATAATTATGAAAAATTATCAAAATCAGAAAGTGATTACTATAATTTAGCGCTAGAAATAACTCAAAATTTAGGTAATTATCCACTTCCAATGTATGATTTACTTAAAATAATTAGTTCTCATTTAAAAACAGCTGATTATAAAGCAAGATATCTTAATTTACTTGAAACAGCATTAACAAAAGCTACTTTAGTAGATGATAATGTTGTTAATGATAATGTAAAAAGACAAGTTGCTAATTATTTATTAAATGCTAATAAAGATTCTGTTGCAACTTTCTCATTTGATGGAGAAAATGCAGGTAAAATAATGCTTTCTAAAAGTTTTGATGGTAATGGTGTTAATTGGCAATATAATCTAAAAAGTAGTTTAAGTGAAAATGATTGGAAAGATGCATCAGGACTTACTCATGAACTTACTAAAGAAGAACTTGATTTAATTCATGAAGAAACAGATATTCATATTCGTTTTGTTGGAGCTTTAGATGTTGTATATGATATTCCAATTGAAAAAGCTATTATGCCTACAACGGTTGGAATTAATGATTATGAAAATACATTTATGGGAATTAATAAAGACAAAATGGAATGGCAATATGAAAATGATTCTAAATGGATAAAATTTAGTGAAGAAGAACCAATATTAAATGGTAATGTTTCTGTTAATGTTAGAGTAGGTAGATATCAAAATTATACTGAAAGTGATTTTCAAACATTTACTTTTACTAATATAGAAGAAGATGAAATAAATAAATATATTCCTATAAAAAGATTAACTGTTGATAGTGTTTCATCAGAAGAATTAGAAAAAGAAAATAATGCTAAAGAAAATGTTATAGATGGTAATATAAATACTTTATGGCATACTAAATGGGATGGTTCTGATAAAGAAAAATATATTATTTTAAAATTAGATACCCCTAGTTATATTACATCTTTAGAATATATACCACGTCAAAATAGTACTAATGGAATTATACTTAATGCTAAAATATTAGTTAGTATGGATAAAGAAAATTGGATTGAAGTAGTAAGTGAAACTGATTGGGATTTAAATAATTTAAGTAAAAAAGTTATGTTTAATAAAGTAGAAAAAGCTCTTTATGTTAAAATAATTGGTAGTGATACTGTTGGAGATTATATGAGTGCAGCGATGATAAATTTATTTGAAGATTCTACAAAAAATATTTTACCTAAAGCAACTATTTCATATAGTACTCAATTATTAACAAATAAAGATGTAATAGTTAAACTTATTAATCCAAATAAAGATATTACAATTACTAATAATAATGGTAGTGATACATATATATTTAAAGATAATGGTGAATTTACTTTTGAATTTGAAGATCAAGAAGGTAATAAAGGATTTGAAACTGCTAAAGTAACTTGGATAGATAAAATAGCTCCTTCTGCAAATATTAAATATAATATTACTAGTAGTACTACTAAAAATGTAGAAGCTGAATTAATTAGTAATGAAGAAATTATAGTAAAAAATAATAATGGAAGTAAAATTTATACTTTTACTAAAAATGGTACATTTGAATTTATTTTTAGTGATTTAGCAGGAAATGAATCTAAAATAATAGCTAATGTTTCTTGGATAAAAAGTAATGCTGAAAGTAATTCTAATTCAGTAAATGATAATGTTGATAGTGAAAATACTGATAAAGAAGATAATGAGCAAAATAATGAAGATAATATTATAACTGATAATAGTAGTGATACTAAAGTTTTAAATGATAATAATAGTTTTAGTTTTATTGAATTAGCAATGCTTATTTGTATATCTTTAATAGTAATTTTGACAATTATTTATATTATTTTAAAAAGAAGAAATAAAAGTTTAGATTAAGCCTAACGCAATTTAGGCTTTATTTTTTTTTAATCAGTAGTATAATATTCAATCGACGCAAAAAATTATAAGAAGAGGTGTTGATATGGAATTAAAAGATATATTTCCAGCTAGTAAGATATTTGATCCTGATATTTATTATGAAGGTGAAGTTCATTTAGGAGATACTTTATATATTGATAATAGTAATGAATTAACATTAAATGCTTTAATGATTAAAAATAAAAATGCATTTTTAACATTTTTAGAGAAAAATTATTATACCTATATGCGAGGAATTTTTAATTCCGAAAGTTGGGATTTAAAATTTTCTGTTGTTTTAAGATTGGGATATAATAAGCAAACTGATAAAAGAAGTATACGTTTTTCTTTATTAAATTATTTAATTGAAAAAATGAATTTAAATGTTATTGAAGGTGTAAATTATGATCATTTTAATTATGCTATATATGAACTTAAGGATGATGAAGAGTTATTAGAGTGTGCTAGAGAAATTGCTAGAGAAAGTCGAAGAAGATTACAAGATATTTTAAAAAACAAATATAATTCACCTTATATAAAGAATATAATTACTGATATTATGTCCCGTAATGAAGATTATCATAATTTTAATGTTATTAAAAAATATGCTGAAAGAGGAATAGAAATATTTACTGAATTTTTAGTAATTAGTAAAAGATATTTATTACCATTTTTTAATAAAGAATTAGATTATGAAGAATTTTTAAAATGTTTTTCTTATGATAAAATATGTTTAATAATTATGTATGAATATTTAGATACATTAAAAAATGATGATAATTTATCAATTGGAATGTTAAAAGTTGTAAAAGATTATGTTGAAGCAGTAAAAAAAATAAGAGAAAATCATGCTTATAATCCAACTGCAATAATTAATTTATGGGGTACAAAGAAAAATAAAGTTATAAGTGTAAATGATATTTTAGCTAATTATGATCAAATTTTAAAAGATCATCCTAATATGATTATTCCTAATATAAATAGTGATAAAATTAAAGAAATTTTAAAGAATTTTGGTTATAGTGATGAAGAAATTAAGAATTTTAATCCTAAATTAAAAAAAGATGCTAAAACTTTATTTGAACTTTTAGATAGAATGAAGGAAGAACAATTACTTTTTGCTAAATGGGAATTTTTCCCTAAAGGTGAGAAAAAAGTAATTGAAAGAACTGATAGTTATGTATTTAAAATGCATACTTTAGAAATTGATGAATTAATAAGAAGATTAAGAATAGCTAGAAATTATATAGAGGGAACAAATTATTTTAAAGTAACAGAAGGATTAGATACATTTAGTGGTTATTTAGCTTATATTTATCCAAATGGGAAAGTAATTTTTATGAGAGATTATACTAAAGCTAAAACTAAATTAGAATTAGAATCTTCAGCTACATATATTATGAACTTAAAAGATTTTATTAAATTATCTAAATTAAGCAAACCAGAATTAATTTCTTTAATTAACAGAGCTCCAGAATATGGAATTAAAAGAATTTATAATTATGAAGATATGAATAGAACAATAAGTAGAATTGAATCTTATCTTGCTGGAGATGATTATACTGAAGAAGTTAAATTATTTATTAAAAGATTAATTGAATCTGGAAAGTTAACAAGAAAAAGATAATATGTTAAAAGATTATTTATATAACCATTTATTAGATGAAAAAGATATAATTTTAAGTTTATTAGATATAGATAATAATATATGTCATACTAATTTAAAGTATGAAGATTTAATAGAAATGTTTAGTAAGTTAGAAATTTTAAAAAATATTAATACTTCTAATAATTTTATTTGTAATGGTGAAATATTTGTAGTTTTAGAAATATTAATTAATTATGCTCCTTTAATTATAAATCTTTATATTGATAGAAGATTTGTTGCTATTAATAGTTGGTTAGTTAAAAGATGTTTAAATTATTATAATGATTTAGGTTATCAATTAGATATAAATTTAGATACTTCTGATAATTTTTTGAAATATATAAATTTACCTAATAATATTGTTTTAGGTGATCAAACATTTATTAAAAGTATGAAACAAGAATTAAAAAATTTTACTTTAGATAATATTGAAATAAAATAAAGTTCTTTTTCTCTCTATTTTGCATACATTAAATTAGGGAGTGATAAATTTGTCTAATTATAGAGAAATTGTAACTAAAGCAGTTATTGGAAAAGCTAAAAGAACTAGTAGTAGTAATTTTAGTTTATCTCCAGAGGAAAAGCCAGATACAGTTTTAGGTTGTTGGGTTATAAATAATACCTTTAATGGGGCAAATAATTCTGGTAGTGTTTTAATTACAGGATCTTTTGATGTAAATGTATGGTATTCATATGATAATGATACAAAAACAGCAGTAAGTACTAAAAGATTTAATTATTCTGATAAAATGAATGTTCCACTTAAAAATGATACGGTTTTAGATAATAATTCCGAGATTATTGTTCGAAGTTTGAAACAACCTACTGTTACTAATGTATCAGTTAATAATGGCATGATTGATTTAACAATTGAAAAAGAATTGGGAGTAGAAATAGTAGGAAATACAAAAGTTAAAATTTCAGTTGAGGATTTAGATGATGATTATGATGAAATTGTTGATGAAGATGTTACTGATGAAATCGACAATGTAAATGAAGAATATTTAAATACAGAAGAAGTTAAAGATAATTAGTCAATAAAAAAATATTGACATAGGTATAACTATTTGATATATTATTAGTATTAAAAAAGGAGGCAATTATGGCAGTAAAATTAAGATTAAAAAGAATGGGAGCTAAACAAAAACCATTTTATAGAATAGTAGCAGCTGATTCTAGAAGTCCAAGAGATGGTCGTTTTATTGAAGCAGTTGGTACATATAATCCAATAAAAGGTGCTGATCAAGTAACTCTTGATGAAGAAAAAATTCTTAACTGGTTAAATAAGGGAGCAATTCCTACTGATACTGTAAGAAATATTTTATCTCATGAAGGCATTTTAACTAAATATGTAAATAGTAAAAGCAAAAAAAATTAGGTGAATTAAATGAATGTAGTAGAATTTACCGAATATTTAGTTAAAAGTATCGTTTTAGAACCTGATCTTGTAAAAGTATCTCTTTTTGAAGCAGATGAAGATGTTACTATTTTAGAAATATTAGTACCATCTAGCGAAATGGGAAGAGTAATTGGCAAAAATGGTAAGACATCATCTTCAATAAGAACTCTTATTGGAGCATATGCTGCAATTAACAAAATGCCAAAAGTTAAAATAAATATTGATTCATTTTAAGAAATAGGCAGCTATTTCTTTTTTTCTAGGAGGATATATGATATATTTACCCAAACATTATGGATTATGTAATGGCTTAAAGAAAATGCTTAATACAATTTATGAAATTTATGAAAATGAAATAGAAAATGATAATTCTAAAAATATTTATATATATAAAAAATTTATTAACAATGATACTGTAATAAAAGAAATAGAAGATTTAGGAATTAAAATTATTAACAATTTAAATGAACTTTCTAGTGATGATATTTTAATAATTGGACCTTTAGGAATAAGTAATGAAGAATTTAATATTTTAAAAGAAAAAAAGATTAAATATTATGATGTTACTTGTTCTAAAATAAGTAAATTAAAAAATAATATTTTAAATTATCTAGATAAAGATTATTTAATCTTACTTATTAATAATATTGATAATTTAAATTTAACAAATAAAAATATTTATAGTATTAAAGATGAAAAAGATATAGATAAACTTCCTAAAGATCATAAAGTTTATATAGTTAATTTACTTATAGAAGATAACGAATTATTTTTAAAATTACAAAATATTTTAAAAACAAAATATAAAAAAGTAATAATAGATGATTTTACTTGCCTTAATTATAAACAAATTATTGATAGTAATTTATCATTAACTAAAGATGTAAAAAATATTTTTTGGATTGGGGATAATAATTTAGGTTATAAATCATTTCACAATTTAAAAGAATTTAGAGATTTTATTTTAGAAAATGATTATAAATTAGAAGACGATTATGGCTTAATAAGTTTTAAAAATGTAACTTCTAAAGAATTATTAAATTATAAATATTATTTAAGTTTTTTATTATTTTATAAATCAATTGTAGGGGAGTTAAAAGAAAATCAAAATAAAATAAATACTTCAATGGTTGATAGGGAAGATAATTTAATAATTAAAGAAGTTATTAATAAATTTAGTGAACTTAATCAAAATGGAAAATATTTAAGGGGAGTATTTATTGCTTTAGGAGAGTATATTGCAAGTAATAAAAATAATTTATATTTAAATTTAGCATCAGCTTATGAAACTTTTGAAACAGCTATTTTAATTCATGATGATATTATTGATAATGCTAAAATGAGAAGAGGAAAGATGACTATTCCAAGAGAAATATGTTATAAATATTTAAAGAAAAATAATAGTCAAACTCTTAATAATGATACAATAAGACTTGCTAATTCAATTGGAATTTGTGCGGGAGATTATGGTATTTTCATGACTAATAAAATAATTTGTGATTATTATGGTAATCATCCTTTATTTTATAAAATTGTAAATACTTATAATGATATTGTTATTAAAACAATTAGAGGAGAAATCCTTGATGTTTATTTGCCTTATTTAGTTAAATATAAATATCAAGATATAACTGAAAATGAAGTTATAGAAATAAGTCATTTAAAAACTAGTTGGTATACATTTATTGGACCTTTTACATTAGGATATCTTTTAGGAGGGAAAGAGTTAACAAAAGAATTTGAAAAAGTTCTAGATTTAATCGGCGTATATTTTCAAATTAAGGACGATTTATTAGGTATTTTTGGAGATGAAAAAATAACTGGTAAATCAGTAGTATCAGATATTAAAGAGTTTAAACAAACTTTACTTTATACTTATATTATTAATACTGATTATAAAAATGAATTTTTAAAAATATATGGTAATCAAATAATAACTAAAAAGAAATTTGCAAAAATAAAAAAACTTTTAATCGATTCTGGTTCTTTAAAATATTGTGAGAATTATTTAGAAGATTTATATTATAATATATTAGATAATATAGATAATTTAGATCTTGAAGAAAATTATAAAGATATTTTAAAAGGCTTATTATTGTTTTTAAAAATGAGAGAAAAATAATTAAAAAAATTAGTGAAAGTTTTGTGAAATTAGCACTCTAATGTTGCAATTGCTAGCGAGTAGTGCTATACTTAATGTTAGTAAGAGACATAAAATATTCTCTTATGGGTATTATAATTGTATAAAGAGAAAGGAAATGATTAATATGATGATGATACCAAGAAAAAATAATTTTGATTTATGGGAGGAATTATTTAAAGATCCATTTTTTGATGATACATCAAAAGTAATGCGTACTGATATTAAAGAGAACAAAGATAATTATAATATTATAATTGATTTACCAGGATATGAAAAAGAAGATATCAAAATAGATATTGATAATGGTTATTTAAATGTATCTGCTAAAATGAATTCTAATCATGAAGAAAAAGAAGATGGCAAATTTGTAAGAAGAGAAAGATATTTTGGCGAATGTTCAAGAAGTTTTTATGTCGGTGATGAAATTGAAAGTGAAGACATTAAAGCTTCATTTAAAAATGGTACTTTAAAATTAGAAATTCCTAAAAAAGAAGAAGAAAAGAAATTAAATAACAAAAAATATATAAGTATCGATTAGAAAATATAAAAATATTGAACTATCATAAAGAAATTTATGGTAGTTTTTTTATTTATTCCAAGATATTCCAATACTTTACCAAAGGTTGGAAACTTTACTGTATAATTTAAGATTTTTATTAAAAATAGAAGCTAAAAATGATTGACAATCGACATTTTTCTATGTACAATGTAATTGTATGTATTAGGGAGAGGTTGTGGAATTAAATTGGTAGATTAATTTGATAACATTTAATATTTTAGACATAGTTTTTTAATCAAATTAATGTAACATTTATTTTTTACTCGGTAGATGCATATAAATTTTAGTAAAGGAGGAGGATAGAATGAAAAAGAAAATCGTAATTGGCATCTTGATGTTATTTGCTTGTTTTGCCTTAACTGGTTGTGGTTGCTCTAAAAG
>CANRDZ010000026.1 GCA_947629465.1 uncultured Bacilli bacterium
CAATAACATTAAATAAAAGTAATCCACCAACACCGAGTGTAGTAGAAATATATGATATATGGGGAAGTAGAAGTAATAGTTATCAAGGATATAGTAGTAATGCTGGTGAAAGCGGAACATGGACAACAAATAATGGAGACCCTCAAATAATATTTAGTGATATAGGAAATATAAGTGGCGTAAATGGATTTTATATAGAGTTATCATCATCAATAAGTCAAAGTATACCAGTACAAGTATTTTATGCAACATCAAGTGGTGGATATAGTGAAGGAAATTCAGTAAAAGGGACATTAAATGCAGGAGAAACAAAAATATATTTACCAATAACTGCAAATGGAACATGGAAACAAGTAAGATTTGATATAGGAAGTTCCAGTGGATTAAGTTATAAGATAAAACATTTAGGGGTATCAGGAACAAATGGTCAATGGAATATAGATGATATTTTATTAAGAGTAACATCAAATGAAGTAAATAATAAAATATCAAAATGGCAATATAGAGATAGTACAAGTGGATCATGGAGTACGTATAGTAATTCTAATGCAAATAGTTATATAACAAGTGAATATGGAAGTGATAGAAATAGTAATACATATACAAGAGCATGTAATGAATCAGGAAGATGTAGTGGAAGTGCAACAACGTTAATAAAAGTAGATAAGACAAATCCAACAGCAAAGATAAGTTTTAAATCAGCAACCGAGACAAGTATAACAGTAACAGTAGGTGGTACTGATACCAATGGAATAGATACAAGTAAGATGTATTGTAGAAAAAGTGGAGTTACCGCTTGGACAAAAGCAGACACTAATGGAACATGTACCGTAGAAAACTTATCCCCAGAAACAAGTTATACAATTCAAGCCTATGTATATGATATATCAGGAAGATCATCGACAGTAATAAATGGAACAAATTATAAGACAACAGAACTTACTGGTGGAAAATATGTTCAAAGTAAGAGTCCAAAAGGATTAAGTACTGTGATTCTTGGCGATATGTATCGTTTTGTTGGAGCTTGTAATGCAGCCGTTGATGCTGGAACTGCTTCTGGAACAGCTTGCGAAGGGGTAATAGATAATTTCATCTGTTTTGGAAATGGTGCGAAATGTGATATAGAAAGTGATTATATGTATCGAATAATTGGTATAACTGAAGATGGTGAAATGAAATTAATTAGAAATAAGCCTCTTGCTACAACATATCAATGGCATAGTAAATATTCTGAATCGGACTGTAATAATGGAAGTTGTATCTGGCCAAAGTCAGATTTGTTCAATGGTTTAAATGGTAGTGAGTTCTTAAGTAAATTAGGTAGTACATGGAATAGTAAAATAGTATATCATGATTGGTGGTATGGTGATATAGCGGGTAGTAGTTACAATTTACTAGCGAATGAAATATATCAGGTAGAGACCGGAAAACTTGAAGTTTGGCAAGGAAAAAGGGTTAGCGGGAAACAAGTAAAAGAAAAATGGGATCCAAGCCAGATAAAGAATGCAAAAATAGGTTTAATGTATTTACATGATTATTACTATGCTTACTCGCTTAAATATG
Source organism: uncultured Bacilli bacterium (assembly GCA_947629465.1). Lineage (GTDB taxonomy): Bacteria > Bacillota_I > Bacilli_A > RF39 > UBA660 > SIG200. The sequence continues at coordinate 1,564 of CANRDZ010000026.1, forward strand.
CAAGTGGGACATATGCTGAGTGCTACTACTCGAGCTCGGGTTGTAAGAAAAGCTGGCTGTTTCTGGATAACAGTGGAGCGAGTTGCCCATCACATTATGAATGGCTCGGAGTGAGAGATGGCAACCCGGTCACTGGTAAACTGGGTGGTTACGCTGTATGTAACAGCGGGTACGTCGTGCAGAATTTTGCCAATATTAAGTATTCAGTTCGACCAGTCTTTTATGTTTCGCGTTCCGCGTCTATCTCCGGAGGAAATGGATCATTCTCAAATCCATTTATAATCCGAGCTTAACTGATCGAGAAGGAAAACTCGTAAAAACCTCATAGACTTAATCTTTGAGAGAATTTATTTCTCTCTTTTTGTATAAAAAAAATATTAATTTAGCAATATAAATTAGGTGATATTGTGAAAAAAATAATTATTATTCTATTTTTATTAGTAGTAATATTAGTTACTATAAATGAAAAAGAAAAAATATTAATTCCTGATGATGCAATTAGATTTAGAATTATTGCTAATAGTAATAGTGTTGAAGATCAAAATTTAAAATTAGAAATAAAAAATAAAGTTGAAAGTGAAATATATAAAATTATAGGAAATACTAATGATATTAATGTTGCTAGAAATAGAATAAAAAATAATTTGTATAAAGTAGATAATATATTAAAAGAATATAATGTTTTATATGATATAAATTATGGTGATAATTATTTTCCTGAAAAAGAATATAAGGGAGTTGAATATGAGGCTGGAACATATGAAAGTTTAGTTATTACATTAGGTAGTGGTAAAGGTCATAATTGGTGGTGTGTAATGTTTCCTCCTTTATGTTTAATTGATGAAAAAGAAAATCTTGATAATGCTGAATATACTTTTTATGCTCAAAAACTAATTAATAAATTTAAATAAAATAAATATATTTTAATAGGTGATTTATGTGTCCATCTTAACTTCTTTACTTTTAATTGGTATATCTTTATCGATGGATACCTTTTCGATTAGTTTAAGTATTGGTACATTTAATATTAATAAATATAAAAGATATTTTTTTACTTTTTTAGTTGGATTATTACATTTTTTTATGCCATTATTTGGGACAATAATTGGGAAGAAAATTATAAATGTATTAAGTATAAATGCTAATTTATTGTTAGGAATTATTTTGCTTTTTATTGGTTTTCAAATGATTTTAGAAATTATTAAGAAAGAAGAAAAAAATTATAATTTTAATTTTTTTAATATGTTTTTAGTTGCTATTTCTGTAAGTTTAGATAGTTTTTCTACTGGGCTTGGTTTATATGCAATTACAGATAATATAATTTTATCTAGTTTTATATTTAGCTTATGTGCTTCTTCTTTTACTTATTTTGGATTAGTAGTGGGCAAATATTCTAAAGAAAAATTAGGCATATATGGTAATTATATGGGTATTATTTTATTAATAATATTAGGTATATTTTATTTATTTAAATAATATTTGTATAAAAAATCAAAATATTAATCAAAATATAATTGTATAGTGGGATGATATTTTGAAAGAAAAAATAGTAGATATAATTCAAGATTATATAGATGATGCTAAAGAATTTTGGAAATTATTAAAAAATAAGTTTTATCATTATCTTAATGATCCTAAAATGCAAAAAAAATATATAATTACAGCTTCGATATTATTATTGTTAACTATTTTAATAGCTAATATTTTTAACTCTTATGCTTATTATTTTGATGAAACTGAAGGATTTACAATTATAAATGCTAAAGTTGGAAATATGTATATTGATGATTATGATTATACTTTATTGGTATTTGTTGAATCTAGTAAAGGAAGTGGTGTTTATCAACTTTCTTCAACTATTCCAAATACTGGATATACTTATAATGGTTATTCTTGTTTAAAAAATTCTACATTAGTTTATAGTGATAACGAAAAAATAACTAGAACTAATTTAAAACAAAAAGATGTTTGTTCAATTTATTTTAACTATAAGTAGGTAAATATGAATAAAAATAAAAAAATATTTTTAATATTAATTATATTAGAAGTAATAGTAGGATATATGTTTATTAATTCAATATTATCAAAAGATTTAATTAGTCCAAATAATTCTTTTACTTATAAATATTTTAAAATAAAGTTAAGTAATATTATTAACGAATAAATAATTCTTGAATTAAAAAATAAACTATGATAAACTATCACTAGTTAGCAAGGAAATTATTAAAGAGAATTATTATTACTACTTATAGAGAGTTAATGGTTGGTGTAAATTAATGAGTAAAGTAATTTAGTATGAATAATGGAGCTAAATCAGTGAAGACTGTTATAACTTTAAAGTGTATGATAAATTCATAAATAAAGGTGGTACCGCACATAAAGTGTCCTTTTGTTTATGAATTTTTTTGTTAGAAGGGATTGTTTATGAAAGCAATAATATTTGATTTAGATAATACATTAATTGATTGGCGTGATGATTTTGTAAATGTTTTAAAAAAGATTTTAAATGAAGAAGGAATTAGGGATAAAGAAACAATTGATAACATAAATAATACATTAGATGATCATAAAAATAAGTTTGATAAATTAACTAAAGATAATATGTTAAATTTTATTAATCAAAATTGTCATTTAAATTTAAATATGAATTTTTTAAATAAATTAATTGAAGAACAAAAAAGTTTATTTTATATAGATAATGATGTTAATGAAACAATAAAGTATTTAAGTAAAAAATATGATTTATATGTTATGACTGATTGGTTTACTGAAACACAAGAAGGTAGACTTAAAAATATGGGAATTTTAAAATATTTTAAAAAAGTTTATGGAGCTGATATTAATTATTGTAAAAAATGCATTAAAGCTTTTGATGTAATACTAAAAAATTATCAAAGTAGTGAATGTTTATTTATTGGTGATAATTTAGAAGTTGATGTAAAAAATCCTTTAAAAGTGGGTATGAATGTTATATGGAAAACTAATGAAGAATGTATAGAATATAAAACTATAAAAAATATTAGTGATTTAAAATATATTTTATAAGGAGTATAAGATGGATAGATATTTTGAAAAAATAAGTTTGGAACAATTTAAAAAAGAAATAAAAAATGATGAAAATTTATATTTAGAATATAAATTACCTAAAAGAAGTACTGAATTTAGTGCTGGATATGATTTTTACGCTATTTTTGATATTGAAATAAATCCTGGAGAAACGGTAAAAATACCGACTGGGTATCGTGCTAAATTTATGAATGATGAAGTTTTATTTTTAATTATAAGAAGCAGTATGGGTTTTAAATATAATGTTAGGATGACTAATCAAGTTGGAGTAATTGATGCTGATTATTTTAATAATTCTGAAAATAATGGTCATATATATGTTTCTTTAAAAAATGAAGGTGAAAAAAAGGTAATTATTAAAAAAGGTGATGCTTATGTACAAGGTATATTTATAAAATATTTGACTTGTGGAGAAAAAGTGATGGAAAAAAGAAATGGATGGAGTGCTAATCCAATTAGAAAAGAGGAGATTTAAATGGCAAAGAAATTTTATATAAGTACTGCAATTGCATATACAAGTGCTAAGCCACATATTGGTAATACTTATGAAATTGTTTTGGCTGATGCTATAGCAAGATATAAAAGATTAGAAGGTTATGATGTTTATTTTCAAACAGGAACTGATGAACATGGTGAAAAAATAGAAAAAAAGGCTATTGAAGAAGGTATTAGTCCCAAAGAATATGTTGATAATATAGCTATGGAAATTAAGAAAATTTGGGATTTAATGAATACTAGTTATGATAAGTTTGTAAGAACAACTGATAAAAATCATGAAAAAGTTGTCCAAGAAATATTCCAAAAATTATATAAAAAAGGTGATATTTATAAAGGAGAATATAAAGGATTATATTGTATACCTTGTGAGTCATTTTGGACAGAAACTCAAAGTGTTGATGGTAAATGTCCAGACTGTGGAAGAGATTTAACTGAAGCTACGGAAGAAGCGTATTTCTTTAAAATGAGTAAATATTCTAAATGGTTAGAAGAATATATTGAAAATCATCCTCATTTTATTGAACCAGAATCAAGAAAAAATGAAATGCTAAATAATTTTATTAAGCCTGGTTTGGAAGATTTATGTGTTTCTAGAACTTCTTTTAAATGGGGAATACCAGTTAGTTTTGATGATAAACATGTAATATATGTATGGATAGATGCATTATCAAATTATATTACTTTTTTAGGCTATAATCCTAATGGTGATCATAGTATTGAATATAAAAAATATTGGCCTTGTGACATTCATTTAATTGGAAAAGATATATTGCGTTTTCATACTATTTATTGGCCTATTATTTTACATGCTTTAGGTGAAGAATTACCACATCAAATATTTGGTCATCCTTGGTTATTATTTGGTAGTGATAAAATGAGTAAAAGTAAGGGAAATATAGTGTATGCTGATGATTTAGTTAATGAATTTGGAGTAGATGCGATTAGATATTATATGTTACATGAAATACCTTTTGCCTCTGATGGAACTTTTACAAAAGAACTTTTAATTGAAAGTATAAATAGTAATTTAGCTAATAATTTAGGTAATCTTGTTAATAGATCTATTGGAATGGCTGAAAAATATTTTGATGGTTATATTGTTAATACAAATGTTAATACTGATGTTGATAATGATTTAATAAAGACGATATTTAATTTAAAAGATAAAGTAAGTGAAAATATGAATAAGTTACATATTGCTGATGCTTTAGATAATATTTTTGATATTTATAGAAGAGCTAATAAATATATTGATGAAACAATGCCATGGGTTTTAGCAAAATCTGAAAGTGATCAAAAAAGATTACAAACAGTATTATATAATTTAATGGAAACTATTCGTTTTGGTACAGTTTTATTACAAGCTTTCTTACCAGAAACAGCAGAAAAGATATTTAAACAAATTAATACTAATATGACTGATTTTACAACTTTAGATAAATTTGGCTATTATGAAGATAATAATAAAACAGGTATTAAGGAAGTTTTATTTAATCGTATTGAGGTTAAATAATGTTTACAGATAGTCATTGTCATCTTTTTAGTGAATATTATCAAGATATAGATGAAATTATAAAGATATCTTTAAATAATAAAGTAAATAGATTTATTAATAATGGTTGTGATAAAAAATCTAATGAAGAAGTTATATCGTTAGTAAAAAAATATGAAAATATATATGGTGCAATAGGTATTCATCCAGAGAGTGTTACTATTTATAATGATGAAGATATAAAATTTATTGAAAATAATTTAAATAATAAAAAAATAATTGCTATTGGAGAAATTGGTCTTGATTATTATTATGGTAAAGAAAATAAAGATGAACAAATTAAATTATTCGAGAAACAATTACTTTTAGCTTTAAAATATAATATGCCAGTTATTATCCATAGTAGAGATGCAACTAAAGATACTATAGATATATTAAAAAAATATAAAGTTAGAGGAGTTATTCATTCATTTTCAGGATCTTATGAAACAGCTTTAGAATATATAAAATTAGGTTTTTTACTAGGTATAAATGGAGTTATTACTTTTAAAAATTCTAATCTTAAAGAAGTTATAAAAAAAGTGCCAATTAATAATATTGTTTTGGAAACTGATTCTCCTTATTTAACTCCAGAACCTTTTAGAGGTAAGCAAAATAATCCTAGTCATATTTTAGAAATAGCTAATTATGTTGCAGATTTATATAACATTTCAATAGATGAATTAGCACAAATAACGAATAATAATTTAGAAAAAATATTTAGTTGCAAATAAAAAAAATAATAGTATAATAGTTTTTCCGAAAGAGGGATTATTTATGATAGAGAAAAATCAAAAAATTATTTCTAGAATTATTTTGAGTACTTCAATTGTTTTAATTGGTATTTCTTTAATTCCAGCATTTGGAAAAGATAAAAAGAAAGAAGAAAAAAACATTCCTGTAGAAGATGAATTTATAGAAGAAAATGTAATTGAAGAAGATAATTTAGAAATAAAAGATCATTATACTTTAGAAGAATTTGATGATTTAATAGTTTCTGGAGAAGCAGAAATAATTAAATGTGGAGCTGGGGAGTCATATTACCGAAATACACATACAACTAGTAATAAAAATTATTTAGAATTGTCTGGTAGTGAATTATGGCAAAGATATGTATTAGTAGATAATGAATTAGTAGCTATTGAAGATTACATGTATGTATCAAAAAATATAGAAAATAGAAAATTAAATAGATAAAAATGTTGAAAACTTAATGGTTTTCAACATTTTTTAGTTATTTTGACAAAATAATATAATCTAGTTATAATTATAATGTTAGAAGGTGAATAATGAAAAATATAGTAAATATTGTTGTACGAAGTTTTATTATAATAGTTTTTGTTATTTTGTCTTCAAGTTATGTTATAAAAGTAGAAAATAAAACTTATAGTAATAGTATTAATAATAATGTTAATTTATCAACTATGGCTTTAAAACTTGATGAATTTATTTCTAATGATATTTATAGTGCTAAAGATACTTTTACTGGCGATTTAACTGGTTATGTTTATAATTGTCCTTTATGTAATGGTCATTTAGGTTGTCTGTATAAATATGATATTACTGATGGAACAACAACTTATAATGATGATACTTATGGAGAAGTTAGAATTGTTGCTTCTTCTAAAAATCTTCCTTGTGGAAGTATTGTAAGATTTAATAAATCATTTATATCAAGTAAACCAGTCATTGCTATTGTCCTTGATAGAGGAGTAAGGGGTAATGCATTAGATTTACTTAGTAGTGATATTAATTATGCTTTAAATTTAGGCCGTAGTGTTATAACTTATGATGTTTTAAGAGAAGGTTGGGGTAAATAGTCTAAAATGAAAGCTAAAAAAAATCTTGGTCAAAATTTTTTAATAGATCAAATTATTATAAACAAAATAAGTGAAAATGTTAATGCTAATGAAAGTGATTTAATAATAGAAATAGGCCCAGGTTTGGGAGCTTTAACGAAAGAATTAAAAAAGAAAAAAGCAAATTTAATTTGTTATGAAATAGATTCTGATATGAAACCATATTTAAATAATTTAGAAGATGAATTAACAAAAATTATATATAAAGATATTTTAACTTCTAATATTAAAGAAGATATAAAAGATATATCTTATAATAATTTATATGTAGTAGGTAATTTACCTTATTATATAACTACTCCAATTGTTAAGTTTTTAATAAATTTGGATTTAAATATAAAAGAAATGATTTTTATGGTCCAAGATGAAGTAGCAAATCGTTTTACAGCATTACCAAATAATAGTGATTATGGAAGTATTACTTTATATTTAAATTATTATTATAATACAGTTAAATTATTTAAAGTTTCTAAAAAAAGTTTTAATCCTATTCCTAAAGTAGAAAGTGCTGTTATTAAATTTGTTAAAAGAAATGATAAACCTAAAATAAATAAAGATCTATATTTTAAATTAATTAATGATTCTTTTAAAATGAAAAGAAAAACTTTAAAAAATAATTTAAAGGAATATGATTATAAAAAAATTGAGGATGTATTGAAAAAATATAATTTAAATGATACGATTAGAGCAGAAGAATTAAGTGAAAATATTTTTATTGATATATATAATAGTTTATATGGTGATATAAATGAATAAAACTTTAAAAATTATTATAATAACATTTGTTGCTAATATGATTATATGGGGTATTTGTTTTTATCTTATAAAATTTGTATTATAGAAGGAGGATATTTATGTATAATTATGATTTTAAAGAAAATGAAGAATACGTTTTAATGGAAATGGAAGATAGTATAGTGGATATTAATGATACTACTTATACTTTAAGTGTAGTTAAAACTAATAAAAATATTTTATTATTTAATAATGCAAATAAAAATAATCCTTTAGGAGGAAGAGCTGTTAATTTACCTGATGATTATTTTTTAGAATTAAAAATTCCTTTAAATGATTTAGATTATAAAGTTGAAAATGATAATACTATAATTAATTATTTAAATAATGAAATAGTTTTATATAATATTAATATAGGTAAATAATGGACGAAGCTGAAAGAAAAATTGTTTTAACTGGTTTATTGATAGCGTTAGGTATAATTTTAATTGGAATATTGCTTTCTTTATTTTTAATTCACTTAAAGTATTAGAAAATATAATTAAGAAGAAATTCTTCTTTTTTTTATTTTAAAAACATATAATTTATTGGTGATAAGTATGGAAAATTCAGGGGTTTCCGTTGGAGATTATGTAACTAGAAAAAGTTATAATAATGATACAGTTTTTAAAGTAATTAATATCAAAGATGAGATTTGTTATTTAAAAGGGGCTGAAGTTAGATTATATGCTGATAGTGATATTAGTGATTTAGTTAAATGTGAAAAGCCAAGAGATGAAGATTTTAAAGAATATGATCGTGGTAATAAAATAGAGATGGATAAAGATTTTTTTTATTTACCAGGTAAAATAGTTCATCTAGACGGCGACGACTATTTAAGTAATAGGCCGAAAAGCCCTGTAATTAAGGGAAAAACAAAAAGTCTGATTTTTATAAAAATTAAAAAAATATAGAAAAATTACTTAAAATACTTCACTACTATTAAGAGGGCGACATACTCTTAAGTAACTAATAAACGAAAATATTTTTAATAACTAATTTAGCATTGTTAAAGATAATTATATAGTTTTTTAATTTATTTAGAAATTTGCTCAAAAAATGATATGATTATTGTAAATATTAAAAAAATCACTTGGTTTTTTAAAATAATTAATTTAAAATATATTATTAATGAAAGGTTATGACATTTTTAATAAATTGTGTATAGCTATGGTGATTAATGAATTCAAATGAAATGGGTAAATTTATTAAAAAATTAAGAGAAGAGAAACAATGGACGCAAGAACAATTAGCTGAAAAAATACCTGTTAGTAGAGAATCTGTAAGCAAATGGGAACGTGGTGTTAATACGCCAGATATCTCTTGCCTTAATGTTTTAGCAAAAACTTTAAATGTAACAACTGATGAACTTTTATCAGGCGAAAAAAATACTAAAAAGAATGTTGCTTTAGAATTATATAAAGAAAGGAATAAAATAAATAAAAAACTTAAGTTATCTATATTTTTAATTATTATTATATTGGTTTTGTTTTTAATATATTATTTTATTAATCAATATAAATCAATTGAAATTTATACAGTTTCTGGGAAAAGTGATAATTTTATATTAAATAATGGTTTAATTATGAAAACTAGAGAAAAGATTTACTTTAATTTAGGAAATTTTGAAAATAATAATTATGATATTTATAAAATGGAAATCATATATAATGACCAAGTTATATATACTAGTGATGATGATAATATTTTAATCTATGATTATTTTGGATATGAAGAAGTTTTTGATTTTTCAAAGTTAAATGAGATTTTTAAAAATTTATTTTTGAAAATTTATTTTGAAGATAAAGAAGAAATTTTAAAGTTATGCATCACAAGAGATTATATAAATGATAATTTACTATTTAATGATTATAAAAGTGTTAAAAAAAATAATAATGCAAATTTAAATAAAGAAAATCAAGAAATAATAAATTTAATTAAAAATAAATTCAAAGAAGAGGACAATACTTATGTATTTAGGCAACAATATAAAAATGGATACAGTATTGCTACTTTTTTACCTGATACAAAAGTAATTAATTTACAAGTTTACAGTGATTTAGATGATTTATTAAAAGAATATATTTATGATATGACATATAAAACTTTAGATTATAAAAGTAATTTAGATGAAAATTTTTCTTTTAACAACAATTGTGATTGTATTAGTAAGGAATGTGAGCAACTTGAAAATAAAAATATATGTAACTATTTTTTTGAAAGCATTAATAATTTGCTTGCTTAATTTTCAATTAAAAATTAAAAAAAATTATAATGGACTGAATAAGTCCTTTATTTTTTTTTGAAATTTTGTTACTTTTTTGTCGAGGTGAAGAAATAATGCAGAAGAATACTATGATGGGATGGCTGGCGTGCATGTAACAATCGATTATTTTTTAAATGCTTAACATTAAAAATAAGGAATAAATCATAAAAATTTTTAGATGTTTTAAATAAAGGTGGAATGTAGTAATGATTAAAAAAGAGAAGAATATAATTTTTTTAAATAATATAACAAAGAATTATTATTTAAATGGTAAAGAAATAAAAGTTTTAAAAAATTTATGTGGTGAATTTGAAAGTGGCAAATTTTATGCCATCATGGGGCATTCTGGTTGTGGTAAGACGACACTTATTAATATAATAGGACTACTAGATTACATTAATGGTGGTGATTACTTTATAAATGGTTTAAATGTTAAAAATTTAAGTGAAAATGATAAAGCATATTTAAGGCAAAAATATATAGGTTTTGTTTTTCAAGATTTTTATTTAGACGATCATTTAAAATCAATTGAAAATGTTATGCTACCAATGATGTTAAATAAGAAATTAAATTATAAAGAAAAAAGGGCTTTAGCTTCAAAACTTTTAGAAAGTCTTGATTTGAAAGATAGAGACGAGCATTTTCCTAAAAACTTAAGTGGTGGCGAAAAGCAAAGAGTCGCAATAGCTAGAGCTTTGGCGAATAATCCCAAAATTATAGTGGCAGATGAACCAACTGGAAATTTAGATGAAGAAAATGAAAAAAAGATATTTGAAATATTAAAAGATTTATCTAAAAAGGGAAAATGCGTTATTGTTGTAAGTCATAGCAACGAAGTAAAAAAATATGCCGATAAAGTTTTCTTATTAGATGATGGCATTTTAACGGAGGCATAAGATGAGTTTAAAAAGTAGTATAAGATATATAAGTATTAAATTGAGAAGAGATAAAAAAAATTTATTTTTAATGATCTTTTTAATAATTTGTTCTGTCGTTATTTTAACAACATTAACTTTTAGAAATAATTACTTGAAAAATCTACAAAATTCAATTGATAAAAGTATTACTTTTCGGACTTTAGTTGTTGATCCGACAGATGATCCATTAAGTGAAGATGAAAAAATACTGGGAGTTAATCATGTTTTGGAAGTTTATCAAAACAATTATGGTTTTTATGATATAAATGTCCCAACATATAACACGGAAAATTATGATGGTATGGTAGAATTATTATATGGAACAGAGAACATATTACCAGAAAATGTCATAGGGAAAAAATTTTCAAAAGATGATACTGGTGTAGCAATTTGTCCGATAGTCTTTTATCCTTGGATGGATGGTAGTAAGGAAATGAAAAATGATTACCTAGATGGTAATAAATTATTAAATACAACATTTGAGGTCGAAAGGGAAGTTTATAAATTTATTGATGGTAAAGTAGTGAAAAGCGATGAAAAATATCATAAAACTTTTAAAATAATTGGTCTTTATGATAATAATGAAGTTTATCAAGACCCTTTTAATTGTTACATAAGTGCTTCTGATATGAAAGATTTATATGATTCTACTATACAAAATAACCCAAATGTTTTATATGGCAAATTTGCAGTAGTTGATGATAGAAGTAATGTTGAATATGTTATGAAAGAATTAAGCAATTTGGGATTTACTAGTCAAGTACAATCTTACATCGATTCTAAATTAATTAACTCATTAAAAAATACATGTAACTTTATTATCATTTTTACAATTTGCATAATGATATTTATAAGTTTAATGTATATTCATAAAAAAAATATTAATGATATGTATCAATATGGTGTATTAAAATCATTAGGATACCGAAATAAAGATATTTTAAAAATCAATATTTTTCAATTATTATTTATGTCTATTATTTCATTCTTTATAGGAATTTTAATCTTTGAATTGTTATTTAGATTTGCAATAATATTTTATCAAAAGTATTTTATATATAATTCTATTTTTGTCAGACATTTTGTAGATGCATATTTAATAACTTTAATTATAATCTTATTTATACCAACTATTATTAGTTATTTGTTACTTAATAAAAAAATAAATTCACAATCAGCAAGTGCTATGTTGGGAAATAAAAATGATAATTAAAAGTTTTGTTAGAAAAAATTTTACAAAAGCATATTTTGTAATTTTTATTATAATTTTTCTATCAATATTTATTATAAATTCCGTAATTAAAAATTTAAATGATACAAAAACACAAAAATTTATTGAATCAACTTTTATATTCGCCGATTGTAAAGAAGATTGTAGGAATATATTAACAAATGATAAGTCTTTAATTAATATAAAAAAAGTAATCTTAATAGATGATCTGTTTTGTGATAATGATGTATTAAATGAAGAAGATTTAAAAATATATGATATAGGAAATAAAATATTAGGATTTTCTGATGATAGATTTAATTTAAAAAATAATGAAATAATTTTAGGATTAAATGAATTAGATTACAAAAACATTGAATTAAATAAAAATAAAATAGTTGGTACTAATACAACTATTGAGATAGATTTCATTCAACATAATTTTATCATAAAAGATATTGTAAATAATAAAGGCAGAAGTGAAGTAATTTTTTCACAAAGTACTTTTAAAAATCTAATGGAAAACAATAAAAATATTTATATATTAAATTTAAAAGATGAAAAAACTAAAGATGAAAAGTTAATTGAATTAAAAAATAAAATAAATGGAAATATTATCTTTGTTAATGATTATCAAAATAAAGATTTAATGATTAGTCAAAAGATACAAGAATATTTAACAATACTAAAATTAATTAATTATTTAATCATTTTTGTTTTATTAGTAGTTACAATATTAACTAATCGAAATATGATTTATGATCTTGAATTTAATACTAATTTAGAGTATAGACTTGGTTTTAAAAAAATTAAAATTAAACAAAACATTTTTAAAAGATTATTTTTACTTCATTTTAGTAGTTTAATTATTGCTAAAATATTATCTTCAGTAATTTCTATCTATTTAAATTTAAATTTAAATATAAATATTTTTCTGTTATTGCTGCTTTTAATTTTAATCAATGATTTAATCATTATATCAATATATAAATTAGAATGAGCTGATGATAATAAAAACATTGAAAATGTTATTTAAACAAGATAAAGATTCATATATTGTTTCTAAAAATATCCAAGATACTATATCTAGTGAAAAAGAAAATATTCAAAGTATAAATTTACTGATATTAATTATGCAGTAAAGTTAAAATAGATAATATTAAAATAGAAAAGGAAGCTAACAAAACTCATTATGAAGTTGGAAATAAAATAAGAAACACAATTAAAGAATTAGAGAAATAAAAGAAAAATAAATTAATAAAAGATTTAAAATACTTAAAAATATTAACTCAAGTAATGTTTCATGTTCAAAATCAAATATTTATTGTAAAATTTTAGTAAAAGAAAAGAAAGTGTAATTTTATGAATCAAGAAAAAATAGGAAAATTTATTGCTGAAAGAAGAAAAGCAAAAAAATTATCACAAAAAGAATTAGCAGAAAAATTAAAGGTAACAGACCGTTCTATAAGTAATTGGGAAAATGGAAAAAATATGCCAGATTTGGCATTATTTAAGCCTTTGTGTGATGAACTGGAAATTTCTTTAAATGATTTAATGAGTGGTGAAATAGTTCAAAAAGAAAAATATCAAGAAAAATTTGAAGAAAATGTTGTAAGTGCTATTTCAAAAGTTAGAACCAAAAATAGATTTTTATGGTTATATTTGATTATAATTGGTATTATATTGTTGTTTTTGTTATCTTTGACTATTTTAGAATATAATTTTAAACAATCTTATGATGAAAAAAATATGTTTTTAATAAATGAAGAAAATAACGAATTTTTAACCTTTCATACATCTTATGATGGAAAAATAAATTATGTCGTAACAAAGTATTTAGAAGAAGGCCAAGAAGTCGGTTTAATATTTATAAACTATGAAAGTAATATAATTAATTTGTTAAAAAAAGATAATAAAAACTGTTTATTTAATCATAATATTGATTTAAAAAATTATAATTTACCATTTTATTATAAAGTATATTATACTGATATTAAACTTTCTAAAATTGTTAATGCAAATGAAGGAGAATTGAAAAATATTTTAAAAAATTCTAAATTAATATACGAGAGTAATTATAAATTAACTAGAGATTAGTGCTACAAAAACACCTTAAATGTAATCAATCTATATTAAGGCGTTTTTATTTTGCCAAAAAAAGTGATATACTTATAGATAAGATAGCAATAACCAAAGCTATCGTAGAAGCGAATGATTATAATTAAAATTTAGGGGGCTTATTAGCAGTACTCAATATCAGTTAGCGACATTTGTTGGATTTCATCAAAGAACTTATGCTCATTATGAAAATGGCACAAGAATACCAACAGTTAATAAGCTTTATTTTATATCTAGTTATTATGGTGTATCTATAGACTATTTAGTAGGAAGATCTAATATTAAGTAAAAGGTGTTAAAACAATGAATATTGATAATATAGGAAAGTTTATTAAAAAATTAAGAGAAGAAAAGAAATTAACTCAAGAAGAATTATCGGAAATGATACCAATTAGTCGGCAAGCTGTTTCAAAATGGGAAAGAGGGTTAGCAGTTCCAGATTCTCAAGTATTATTAAGATTAAGTGATATTTTTTTAGTTTCAATTAATGAAATATTAAGTGGTAAAAGAATTAATAAAAATAATGAAAAAGAAATTAATCAAATATCTTTAACTTTATTTAAAGATAGTAATAATAAGAAAAAAACAATAAAAATATTAAGTATAATATTAGTAATTTTAATTTTTATATTCCTTATTTATTATTTTGTTACCTCTTATCGTTCTGTAAAAATTTATACAATATCAGCTAGTGGAAAATATGTAGATTTTATTGATGGGATTTTTGTTAGAACTAACGAAAAATTATTTTTTAGAATAGGAAATTTTAATATTTTAGATGAAAATTTTAAAATAGAAAAAATTAATTTATTTTATCTTAATAAAGCCGGTAATAAAGAAATAATATATACAAGTGAAAATGATGATATTTTATTTATTGATTATATGGGATATGATGATTATTTAGATACATCTAATATAGATTATATAATTAAAAATATGTATATAGAAATTTATTCTCAAGATACAAGTGAAAAATTAAAATTAAAATTTGAAGAAAATTATGTTAATGACAATATATTTTTTAAGAAATATAAATCAAATAATATTTCTAATCAAAAAGATTTAAAGTATATTTTAAATTTAGAAAATGCAAATTTAATTAACAATATAAAAAATAATTATAAATTAGTAGGCAACAACTATTCCTACTTAAAAAAAACCGGATTAGAAACTTTAAAAATTTATTATTATGATGATACTAATACTATAAAAATTAATACTTATATTTCAGAAGAAATTTATGAGACTTGGATATACGAAATTGATGAAAATATTTTGGATTATCGTAATTATAAAGAAAATTTATCATATTTAGTTGAAAATAATAAAGTTAAATGTCTTGATTGTAGTCAAAATCAAATAGAACAAATTGTAAATGAATTTTTTCAAATATTGGAAGTGTCATTTGAATAAAGAAACTAGCAGAATGGAGGAAACTGTTAGTTTCTTTATTATTAGAACAAAATTTAATATATTATTTAAAGAGAGGAGACTCTTATAATAAAAACTAGATAAGTCAAGTAATACAAAATTTGATAAAATTAATCTAGGAGGATGAAGT
>CANRDZ010000027.1 GCA_947629465.1 uncultured Bacilli bacterium
TCCTTTATGATTAGTTTATGATAATGTCTTAAGTGTTAGTATTTGAAAATGTCTCAAAACTAATATATTATAGTCACTTTGGGTGACACAATGAGAAAGGTAAATTTAAGAATGAAAGAACAAGAAAAATATGTTGTTATCAAAGAACTAGTTGATCATAATGGTAGCAAAAATCGAGCTAGTCAAAAGCTCGGTATATCTTTATCATAATCTTTAAAATATTCATATATTGTTTGTAATCTTGGCATTTCTTCTTATTTTACTTTCTTGAAGAATGTAATTCTATTACATCTTTAGACTCTAAAATTTTGCCTATTTGTTTAACAATTTTAGTAATTAATCTTGAAACATAAGATTGAGAAATATTCATCTTATTCGCTATTTCACTCTGATTATAAATTTAATCATTGTAAAATCCAAAATGCAACATGATAATTTCTCTATCTCTCTCTGGCAAATCTTTTACTACTTCTCTTATAATTTTAAGAGTTTCAGCAGTTTCATTATCATCTACTAAATCGGTATCATCACTAATTTGATCCTCTATTTTAATTTCACTACCATCTTCATTATAAAAAACAGCTGTATCTAAACTATCAACATTATTACTCTTTTTTAATTTCCTTAAAAAACTTAAAATTTCGTTATCAATACACCTAATAGCATAAGTTGAAAATTTAATCACCTTTGATATGTCATAAGTATCAATTGCTTTTACTAATCCAATATTCCCAATAGATACCAAATCTTTTTTATCATAATCCACATTTTGAAATTTGGATGTTACCTCATATAAAACTAATTTAATATTATGAATTATTATTTTATCTCTAGCTTCTTTTGAGCCATCTTTTGAATGTTGAATTAAACTATGCAATTCATCTTCAGATAATGGTTTAGGTAATTTATTACCATCAATAAATAATTCATCAGTATTCATATTCACCCCAGTATTTCTCCAAAGTTAAATAATTTGAGAGCTTTTTTAAAACGGTTATTATTCATAAAAATTTACAATTCCTTCATTATTTTAAGGATAATTATATATTATATTTTATTTTTCTTTTCATATTCTTCAAGTGCTTCTATAATTCCTTTATATGGAAGTAGTGCACAATGAATTCTATTACTTTGTTTATAAATATCTTGAAATGCAAGGCCTTCATTTAATATATTTTCATCATATTCTTCTTTATTACACATATGATAAAAATTATTAATGTAATTTTTAGCTTCTTTGATAGTTTTTCCAATCAAATTTTTTAACATTATCGATGTCGATGCAGTTGAAATAGCACATGCTTCCCCATTAAATTTAATATCTTTAATAATATCATTATCAAATAATATATATAAATCTATATTATCTATACAATTAGGATTTCTTGTATTTATTTTTTGATATTTTTCATCTATTACATTTGTTTTATTTAAAGGATTTTGAAAATTTTCTAATATAATTTCTCTACTTATTTCTTTGTCCATAGTTTTCTTCTTTCTTTTATAATTTAACTCATTAAATCATTCATGTCAATAAAAAAGAAATAATTATTTATTTCCTTGAATTTTAATTATTTCTTCTTCACTTAATTTAGTAATATCTGCTATTTCTTTTAAAGAAATATTTCTTTTTAATAATTCATTAACTATATTAATTTGATTTTCTTTAATTCCTTCAATTTTGCCTTCCCGTTTTCCTTTACGATGGCCTTCTTTTTCAGCTTTTTCCATTCTTAACATATAAACATACTTGGCGTCTAATTCTAACTCTTCTTGATTCATTAAATCGCCACCATCATTTAATCCCAAAACTTTTTCACCAACTTCCTTGGCAATTAAATCTTGCCTTCCTAATTCCTTTAATTCTTCTTCGTTAGCAGTTAACAAAACTAAATACAAATGATCTTTTACACCTTTAATATTTTTATCATAGCATAATCTTTTATATCTCTCAAGATTAACATTTATAATTTTAAAGTCTTCATAATAAATTTTATTGGTCGCAGTATTAATAATTCTAATTTCTTCTTTTGGTTCATTCCCCAATAAATTGTGATTAAGATTTATTTGAATAATTTTATTTATATTTTCCCACTTTAAATTTTTACCTTTTTTTGATTTAGAAATTTTTTTTGAATAATTATATTTATTTAAGCATAATGATAAATAATACATTAAATTTCTTTCTTTGATAATATTATCAAAATTAGTATTAATTTCAACATTAATTTTTTCAGAGTCTTCTGTTCTTACAATAACATCTAACATTTTAATTTTATCTCTAATATTATCAATGGGAATTTCACTATATTCATAATTTATTACTTCAACTTCTTTTTCTAAAATATCTGATAAAATTAAATTAAGAAATCGATAATCTTCATCTTTTAAAACTACAGCTTTAAATACTTGATCATATTTAAGATTATAAAATGGTTTTATTTCAGTCACTTTTCACCTCCTCACTTTTTATATTTTTATATTAGGAAGATTTTTTCTCCCTCTACTAATATATATTGCGTTTAAGAGGCGATTTCCTTCTTTTTTATAGTATAAATTTAAAAAAAGTGGTTTTAACACCACTTATATCATTTCTTTAATTATCTTATCTTTATCTTTTAATAAATCAACTAAACTATCTATTTCACTTTCTGTATTATAAAAGTATAAACTTACTCTTAAAGAATTAACAACTCCTAAAACATCTTTAGTAAGTTTAGCACAATGACTTCCTGCTCTTACACATATACCATATTTGTTTAAATAGTAAGCAACATCTTCTGAAAATAAACCATCAACATTAAATGTTACAATTCCACTATCAGATTCTAAATTCAAAATATCTATATGAGGAATTTTAACTAATTTTTCAATTAAATAATTTCTTAAATTTTTTTCATATTTTTCTATGTTTTCCATGCCAATTTTATTTAAATATTTAACCGCCTCACCTAAACCAATAACACCAGCAATATTTGGGGTCCCTGCTTCAAGTCTAGTGGGTATTTCTTTAAGAACTATTTTATCCGGTGAATCAAAAGATTCGTTCATTCCTCCTCCTAAATTAACTGGTTCTATATTTTCCATTAGTTCATATTTAGCATATAAAACACCAATTCCAGTAGGACCTAACATTTTATGACCAGAAAAAGCTAAAAAGTCAACGTCAGAATCAGAAACATTTATTTTTTTATGAGGGACACTTTGAGCTCCATCAACAACAACAAATATATCTCTTTCATGGGCAAATTTACAAATATCTTTGATAGGTCTTATATCTCCTACTACATTTGTAATTTCAGCTAAACTAATAACTTTTGTCCTAGGTGTAACTACACTTTTTAAATTATCAATTGTAACGAAGTTATTATCATCTAATGGAATGTATTTAATATTTGCTCCAGTTTTTAAAGCTACCCTAAACCATGGCATAATATTTGATGCATGTTCCATTTTTGTTAATAATATTTCATCTCCAGCTTCAAGCAAATTGCCAAAGAAACCATTAACTATTAAATTCATACTATCTGTTGAACCACTTGTAAAAACTATTTCTTCTTTTCTTCTGGCCCCAATAAATTCTCTAACTAAATCTCTTGCATTTTCATATTCCAAATCTACTTTATAAGATATATCATAATCACCCCGATGGGCATTTGCACTATAATTCTCATAATAATCTGTCATTTTATCAATAACACATTGAGGTTTTAAACTAGTTGCTCCATTATCAAGATAAATTATATCTCCTTTTAACATTGGAAAATCTTCTCTATGCATTATTCACCTCCCAATTTTTTATGTATTCATCCATATTACTATAAATAAAACCTTTCAACATAATTTGTTTAGCCAAATCTTGATTTAAACCTTTAGACATTAAATAATTAACTGATTCTTTAGAAAAATTACCTATAGTTGTTAAATGATTAGCAGAAACTTCATTACTTAAGCAAATTATATTTGGCTCTATATGGACAACACCTCCATTATTTATACCTTTTAAATCCTCTAACGCGATATTATTTAACGTATTTTTATCAATATAAGCATTAATAATCAATTTATTAAATTTTTTATTACTTACTAATCTTGATTTTATAATTGATTCATTATTATTGCCATTTAAATTATTATTAACAATTAATTCACAATTATCATTATTTATAATAGAAATATTTAAATTTAATTTAGTTTTATTATTTTGATTAATATTAAAAATAGTTTTATTTTTAATATTATTATTAAATAAATATATAACTAAATTACTGTTATC
Source organism: uncultured Bacilli bacterium (assembly GCA_947629465.1). Lineage (GTDB taxonomy): Bacteria > Bacillota_I > Bacilli_A > RF39 > UBA660 > SIG200. The sequence continues at coordinate 4,277 of CANRDZ010000027.1, forward strand.
TTTTAAATTAAAATTTATTTTATTAATTAATTCATTTATTAAATATAATTTAACATTACCTTCAATATTTATAATTGCATCCTTATTTTTAATGTTTAAAATATAATCTTCATTACTTAAATTTATAATATCACTTACTAATATTTTATTCATATTTTAATTTCTTTCTTATAACAAATGCTCATCTAATTTTGAAGTAATTTCTTTAAAACCTTTATTTAAAATTTCAGTTGCTAGTTCTTTTTTTCCAGATTTAAGCAATTTTTTATCATCTAATAAATGAACAAAATAATTATCAAAAGTATTTATTAATACATTAGAATGAGTAATTATTAAAATTCCTGGTTGATATTTATTTAAATATTCTTTTATTGAATTTGCTACTAATTTAATTGCATCTACATCAAGACCTGAATCAATTTCATCTAAAATTAAAAATGATGGTTTTAGCATCCACATATGCATTAGTTCTATTTTTTTCTTTTCACCACCAGAACAGCCAACATTAATTTCACGATGAATAAAACTTTTATCAAGATCTAATTTTTGACATATTTCTTCTAGTTCTTTATTAAACTTTAAAATATTTATAGGACTTTCATTTTTATCACTTAAAGCTGTTCTTAACATTTCTGCATTAGTAACTCCTTCAATTTCAACTGGATTTTGACTAATTGTATAAATTCCTCTTTTACTTCTTTCATAAATACTTAAATTGGTAATATCTTCATTATTAAAATAAATATGACCAGTTACTTGATAATTTTGATTTCCCATAATTGTTTTAGCAAGGCTACTTTTACCTATACCATTTCTACCCATTAAAACATGAATTTCACCTTTATTTATTTGCAAATTCAAATTTTCAATTAGGATTTTATTATTTATGCTTATATTTAGATTATCAATTTTCAACATAATAATCACCTACATCAAATTATAACACAACTATTTATAATTATCTAAAAAACTTGTGTACTTTCCGTCTTTTTTATAACCTAAAACACAATTTATATTTATATTGTTTAAAGAAGTAAATATATTATTATCTATACCATTATGTTCTTCACGTAACTTTTTTATTAATCTTTTCATGGCTTCTCTTTTTCCAATTTCTATTGATTTGTTAGCAAGTTTGTTATTAGTTAGTGGACAAGCACAATTAATAAATTCTAAATTATTAAAATTTTGCCATGCTATAATGGCACTTTCTTTAACTAAATAAAGAGGTCTTATTAATTCTAAACCAGCAAAATTTTCACTATACAATTTAGGTAACATTGTTTTTATTTCGGCTCCATAAAACATCGATAAAAGAGTTGTTTCAATAACATCATCAAAATGGTGGCCTAATGCTATTTTATTACATCCTAATTCTTTGGCTTTATTATATAAATGCCCTCTTCGCATTCTAGCACACATATAACAAGGATTTTCAGGATTAAGTTTATTAGCAATCTCAAAAATATCACTATTAAATATTTTTAAGGGAATATTTAATAATTTAGCATTAGAAAGAATTTTTTGATAATTTATTTCATTATATCCAGGATTCATAGAAACATAATAAGCTTCAAAATGAATTTTTCCATGTTTTTTTAGTTCTTCTATACATTTAGCAAGTAAAAAAGAATCTTTTCCACCACTTATACAAACCATTATTTTATCATTTTCAGCAATCAATTTATAATCATTAATTGCTTTTGTAAACATTCGCCAAATATCTTTTCTAAATTTTTTAATTATACTTCTTTCTATTTCTTGATATTTTTCCATAAAGCACTTCCAAACATCAAGATTATAACATAAAAATGTTTAATATACCATAAATAAAGGATTTATCGGTGTTTTTAAAAGTTAAATTAAGTTATTAACAAGTTTAAAATTCCATCTTCTTATATCATAAAATTAGTATATTTTTGGATTTTTTTAATATATTATTTATTAGAATGAGGTGTTAATGATAAAAATTGATCTTAAAAAAATGATTTTTATTAATACAATTGGAACTTTTATTTTGTGTTTTTTAACTCACTTTTTATATGAGTGGATTCCTAATCCATTATTTTCTTTATTTTTTCCAGTTAATGAAAGTATTTGGGAACATATGAAAATGCTTTATACTACTATTCTTCTATATGGTATAATTGAATTCTTTATTTTAAAAAAATTAAAAATTGCAAATAATAATTTTGGATTAACTTTAGCTATTAAAGCTTTAATTAGTATTCCTATTTATTTAATTATCTTTTTACCTATATATTATAATTTCGGTGAAATAATGATTGTTTCTTTTATAATTCTTTTAATTACTATTTTTATAGTTAATTTTATTGGTTATAAAATGCTAAAATTAAAACCAATTAAATATCAAAAAACTTTTGCTATTATTTCAATCCTAATCATTTATATTATTATGGCTATATTAACTTACAAAGCTCCAAGATTAGATTTATTTTTTGATCCTAAAGAAGAAAAATATGGTATTAATGATTTTTTAAAAAAATGATAAAAAAGTATTGCATTTATTAAAAAATAGTGTTATTATAAATACGAAAAGACATAATGAACTTTAAAGAGTTCTAAAAAAAAGTTAGTATCGGCTAACTTTTTTTTATGCTAATTTATTTTAATGTGTCAATAATTGATGATACGATATCTATTGTATTTATTGCATCATTTAATTTATCAGTGGTTCTTTCTTTATATTTTTCTTTCATTTCTTTCATAAAAATTTTGTAATAAGCAGGATCTCTATTTAAATATTTTATATAATATGAATTTTCATCTAAATATTTTTTAAATTTTTTATCTTCAATTAATTTTTGTTGTAAATAATATTCCATTTTAATCCTCAAAAAATTTATTTAATGGTCTGCTTGAAAGAGGACCTTTTACAGTATTTGCTGGATTAGTAGTTCCTTTAGTTGTTAAATCTTCTACTACTCCTAAAGCTTTTTGAGCTGTATTAATATGTTTTTGAATTTCATCTAAATTAATATTTTTCATTATATCAGTTATTTTAGAAGGATTTAAATTAAAATTACTTGATCTTTCATATGGCTTCCATGCTTCTTCACTAGGACCATACACATCATATAATTCATAAAATTGTTGCATTGTCATTTCTTTATTTTTAATATATTCAACAAGTTCTGGTTTATTTCTGATAAATTCTTTAAATTCTTCTTTTTTACTCATTTAAAATCACCTAGTATATTTTATGAAATACTAGGTGATTATATTATAATTTAAAATCATCTGTAAAATCAGCAAATGAGATTTGTTCTTCTTCTATATTTTTTTTCTCATCATTATTTTCTTTTACTACTTGATTAATAATTTTTAAACTTTTGAATTTTAAATTAAATTCATCAACATGTCCTTTAGTAATATTACTGCCATTACTTAATAAATCCATAATAGGTATATCACTATTTTTTATTTCGGTTAATTCATTATCTTTTTTCATTATAATTATATCTTTAATATTAGTAACAAATGCATTAGTTATATAATAATTAACAGTTTTATTTTTTTTGATAAGCATATTACCTTTTTTAGCTCTTGATAATACTTTTAAATCACTAATTTTAACTCTTTTTCCAGTTAAATTATTTGTAAAAATATTTAAATATTCTTCATCTTTATTAAATGAATAACCCGCTACTAAATAATCTTCATCTAATTTTATACTTTTAACACCACTAGCTTTTGGACCACTTATAGGTATTTCATTAGTACTATATCTTAAATAATAACCATTTTTAGTAACTAATATAACTTCTTCTTCACTTTTTGATACATTAATTACTTTATCATTTTCTTTTAATTTAATAGCGGTATAAGATTTATTATAACGATTAACAAGTAAATCATTCATATTTATTTGTTTAGTCATACCATCTTTAGTAAATATTACTAAATTTTGATTATTTTCTAATATAAAAGCTTTAACTACTTTTTCTTGTTCTTGTAATGTTACTAAATTACTTATGTGTTTGCCAAGTTCTTTCCATTTGGCTTCAAAAATTTTATATACGGGAATAAATAAATAATTTCCTAAATTAGTAAAAACTATTAAGTTATCTAAAGTAGTTGTTTCAAACATATTTAAAATATAATCGCCAGGCTTTAACATGGTATCACTATCACTTGCTTGAAAAGACTTACTAGAAACTCTTTTTATATATCCTTCATTTGAGACAATTACAAAAACATTTTCTTTAGGAATCATTTCGCGAATATCTAATTTAATTTCAGTTATTTCATCTCTTATTTCGGTTTTTCTTTTTTCTTCATATTCTTTTTTTATTATTTTTAATTCTTTTTTCATTACATATTTTAAAGCTTCTTCATCATTTAAAATTGCTTTTAAACCTTCAATTAATTTTTTTAAATTAGCCAATTCTTCTTCTAATTCTACTACATCTGTATTAGTTAACCGATATAATTGTAAATTTACTATGGCTTTAGCTTGTTCAATTGTAAATGTAAATTCTTTAACTAAATTATTTTCAGCATCACTTTTATTTTTACTTGCCCTTATAACTTTAATTACTTCATCTAGTATTGATAGACATTTAATTAAGCCATCAACAATTTCTAATCTTTTTAATTTAACTTTTAAATCAAAAGTACATCTTCTTGTTATTATCTCTTTTAAATGCGAAATATAAGCATCAATTATTTCAAGAAGGCCTAAAGTTTTGGGAACTCGATTAACAATTGCAACCATATTATAATTATAAGAAATTTGTAAATCAGTATTTTTTAGTAAATAATTTAATACTACTTCACTACTAGCACCATTTTTAATATCAATAGCTATTCTTAATCCTTCTCGATCTGATTCATCACGAACTTCCGCTATACCTTCAATTTTTTTATCTATTCTTAATGAATCAATTTTATTTACTAATAAAGCTTTATTAACATCATAAGGAATTTCTGTAATGATGATTTTTTCTTTGCCTTTTTCTTTAACTATCTCATATTTTGATTTGACTATGATTCTTCCTCTACCTGTTTTAAAAGCTTCTTTAATCCCATTTATTCCTTCAACTATGCCTCCAGTTGGAAAATCTGGACCTTTAACTATTTCTAAAATAGTATCTAAATGACAATTAGGATTTTCTATTCTTTTAATTGTGGCATTTATTATTTCTCCTAAATTATGAGGAGGTATATTTGTTGCATAGCCAGCACTAATTCCCATTGTTCCATTTACTAAAAGATTAGGAAATTTAGCGGGAAGAACCGTTGGCTCTAATAATCGATCATCAAAATTTGGAGCCCATTCTACCGTTTCTTTGTCTAAATCATTTAATAGTTCATTACTTATTTTCGCAAGTCTTGCTTCAGTATAACGATAGGCTGCAGCGGGATCACCATCCATGGAACCATTATTACCTTTCATATCAATTAAAGGCGCACTTTGTTTCCACCATTGACTCATTCTTACCATTGCATCATAAACAGATGAATCACCATGAGGATGATATTTACCTAAAACATCTCCAACAGTTGCAGCACTTTTAACATATTTTTTATCATATGTATTATTTGCATTATACATAGCATAAAGAATTCTTCTTTGAACAGGCTTTAAACCATCTCTTACATCAGGAATAGCTCTATCTTGAATAATTTCTTTGGCATAAGATGCAAATCTTTCCCCCATTATTTCTTCTAGAGCATAATCTTCAATTTTTTTTATTACATTTTCCATAAATTCACCATTATTCTACTCTATAGCTATCTTCCATAGTGAAAACTATATTTTCTTCTATCCATTCTTTTCGAGGTTCAACTTTATCTCCCATTAACACATTAACCCTTTTTTCGGCTAATGCTGCATCATATATATTAACTCTAATTAAAGTCCTTGTGGCAGGATTCATAGTAGTATCCCAAAGCTCATCAGGATTCATTTCACCTAGACCTTTATTTCGAGAAATATCGGCTTTGCCAGAATTTTCTGAAACTATTTTGTATCTTTCTTCATCACTATAGGCATAAAAATGCTTTTTACCATAATCTATTTTATATAATGGTGGTTTAGCTATATAAAGTTTACCTGCTTCAATAAGAGGACGCATAAAACGATAAAAGAAAGTTAAAAGTAATATTTGAATATGAGAGCCATCAACATCGGCATCAGTCATTATTATAACTTTATCATAGGCACTATCTTCAACTACAAAATCACTGCCTAAACCAGCTCCAATAGTGTGAATAATTGTATTTATTTCTTCATTTTTAAGAATTTCTTGGACGCTTGTTTTTTCGGCATTAATTACTTTACCTCGAAGAGGCAAAATGGCTTGAAATTTACGATCTCTTCCACTTTTAGCAGAGCCACCAGCTGAATCTCCTTCTACTAAAAATAATTCATTTATTTTGCCATTTTTAGTAGTAGCGGGAGCTAATTTACCAGATAAATTTTTTTCTATTTTATTTTTCCCTTTGCCATTTCGAGCATCTTCTCTTGCTTTTCTAGCTGCTTCTCTTGCAACTTTACTTTTTAATGCTTTATCTACAATATTTAAAGCTATCTCTTTATTTTCTTCTAAAAAAAACTTTATTTTTTCATATGTGATACTTTCAGTTATACTTCTAGCTTCAGGAGTACCCAATTTTCCTTTTGTTTGCCCTTCAAATTGTAAAAGAGATTCTGGTATTTTCAAATTAATAACAACTGATAAACCTTCTCTTACATCTGATCCATCAAAAGTGTTATCTTTTCCTTTAATTAAATTATTTGCTTTGACATAATCATTAAAAGCTTTAGTTATTCCTGTTTTAAAACCTACTTCATGGGTACCACCATCAACAGTTTTAACATTATTAACAAATGATATTATATTTTCATTATATGTATCTGTATATTGCATAGCAACATTTACTTCAATATCATTTTTAATTCCACTAAAATTAAGTACTTTATGAAGAGTATTTTTTCCTTCATTTATATATTCGACAAAATTAGTTAAACCATCATCATAATGATATTTAACTTCTCTTTTTGATTCTTCATCTATAACTTCAATTGTTAATCCAGGTATTAAAAAAGCACTTTCTTGCATTCTTTCACAAATTGTTGTATAGGAAAAATTGCAATTTTTAAAAATATTATAATCTGGAGTAAATGTTACAACTGTTCCCGTTTTGTTTGATTCCCCGATTTTCTTTAAGGGTGACTCAACTTTTCCTCCATCAACAAATCTTATATTTGATATACATCCTTCACGATAAATTAAAACATCCATCTTACTACTTAAAGCATTAACTACTGAAGCTCCAACACCGTGCAAGCCTCCACTTACTTTATAAGTATCACTTTCAAATTTTCCACCAGCATGGAGAATAGTATAAATTACTTCAGGAGTTGATTTACCACTTTCATGCATTCCAATAGGAACACCCCGACCATTATCAGCAATCGTTATGGAACCATCTTTATGTAAAACAATTTTAATATAATTGCCATATCCATTTAATATTTCATCAATTCCATTATCAACTATTTCCCAAACTAAATGATGAAGGCCTCTTTTATCTGTTGAACCAATATACATTCCAGGTCTTTTTCTAACAGCTTCTAATCCTTCTAAAATTTTTATTGATGATGCATCATATTTTGTCATATCTATTCACCATTATCATTTTAACATAAGCTTATAAATCTTTTCAACTTACCATAGACAATTTTTGACGTTTAAACTTTACTATTAAAGTAACTAAGTTAAAAAAAGTTTTTACTGAGGCTGTCAATAAAAACTAAATTAAAATTAATTTTTCAAATTAGCAATAGATATAACATATATTCCATCTTTTTTTCTATAATTTTGTCAACAATTCTAACTAAATATTTATCCATAAATATTCCTAATTTTTTTTGATAATATCATATAATTTAATATTTTATAACTGAATTTTAATAAAAAAAGGAACAAATTTTAATAAAAAAAAGGATTTTTTGCTAATTTCATTTTTTTATTTTTTATTTCAAGATTTTATTCTCTAAATAATGAATTTGTTTTATTCTATAATCTCCACTTTTTAAGTTAAAATTACTAATTGTTGAGTTAACTTTTACAGAAATTGTTTTTCCTGCGACACCATTTTGGTCTGCTGTTTTACTATTTTTAATTTCAAATGTTGCATTTAATGCTTTAGGTGATTCTTCTACTCCTTTTTTCATATCTTCTGCTGTTAATTCCATATTTAATGATGCAGCTTTTTGATTTAATGTTATTGTTGGTACTCTTTTTGTTGTTACTGCTATTGTTATATTTGTACTTTCACTTTATGTTACACTGAAATATGCAAATGATGCTTCAACTAATCTTTTAAACAACCTATTGGAACAACTAATACTCCATCATCTCTAGTATAGGCATATGTTGATCCCGTTACAACCATCAAAACATCAGGAATTCTCATTTTATTTTTAGGATTTTCTTGATTATTTTTTTCTATTAATTTTTTTAATTTCAGTAAATGTTGTGCTCCTTCTTCTACAAACTTATCTCCTAATTTAATTTCAATTAAGGCATATTTACCATCGCTTAAATGAATTACGCAATCTGCTTCTAAATCATAGCGATCATGATAGTATGATACATTACCATTTAAACTATCTGCATAAATTTTCAAATCTCTTAAACACAAATTTTCAAAAATAAATCCAAATGTATTTAAATCATTAATTAATATTTCTGGTGTTAAATCAAGAGCTGCTACAGCAATTGATGGGTCAATAAATTCTTTTTTACTAATACTTCTCATAGCACTTGCAGAGCGAATATTAGGACACCATGCTTCAACTTCATCTAAAACGTATATTTTCTTTAAAGCATTCAAATATGTATATAAAGTTGTTTCAGATAATTCGGTATCATTAATATTTATATCTTCTAAAATTGTTTTATTTGTAGCTAAAGTAGAGACATTTCGAGCATATGATTTTAAAACAGCTTTTACTCGTGTTGGATTCTTTGCTATGTTATCTATTTTAGATATATCTTCTTCACAAATTGAATTAAAATATTCTTTAACTACTAATAATTTTGATTCATCATTTTTTAATTTTATGGAGTTTGGCCATCCTCCTCGACAAGAAGCAAATATAAGATTTTTCAATGTTATATCTGATTTTATACCATTTATATCTAATTTTGGATTGTTAAAAATATCTTGTAATGATATCTTGCCATTTGATTCTAATGATTCATATAAGCTCATAGGACGCATTACTATTCTGCCTATTCTTCCTGTACCTGTATGTAAATTTTTATCATCAATTGGAGTTGAAGAACCTGTTAAAATAAATTGCCCAGTTTTTCCTCTTTTATCAACTTCATTTCTTACACTATTCCATACTAAAGGATATTCCTGCCATTCATCAATTAATCTTGGTGTATCTCCCTTTAATATTTGACTAGGTATAATTGCCATTATTTGATCATAATTTGCTCTTTCATCTTCATTTTGAAAATTTACAATACTTTTTGCTTTCCTACTGGCTGTTGTAGTTTTTCCACACCATTTTGGCCCTTTTATTAAAACTGCACCAATAGCATTTAAATATTTATCTAATTTTTTATCAACTATTCTTTGGTAATATTTATCCATATTTTCTTTTCCTTTTCACATTTATTGCATTAATATTAACAATTTTTTAAAGATTTGTCAATTATCACTTTAGTAATTTGTGGTATTTTACTTTAGTAATTTGTGGTATTTTACTTTAGTAATTTGTGATAATTATGTATTATTCATCTTTGATTTTCTTCCTTTTTATTTTTCTTTAAATAATGATTTTATTAGTTTTAACTTTAATTAAGAAAATAATTAAGTAAAAAAAAAGAAAATGTTGTCCATTTCCTATTTTTAATTATTTTTTTAAGCCATTGTACATGAAGTAGTCGTAGCAACAACATTAACTTTTATTGTTTTATTTATTAAAGCATTTTGACTTCCAGTAGTATTTTTTAAATATACATCAGCTTTTATTTGAGCTTGAGCATTAGCTCCAGTTAAAGTAACGGTGTAATTTTCTGTCAAACCAGATTCAACGGCAGTAAATAAATCAATTTCTGTGTCTTTTAATGTTGTTACTGCTGAACTTCCTTTTGTAAACTTAATAAATAAATTTCCAGCTGTTAATGCAGTTTTAATAGTATTATCATTTGTAGTTGAAACATTATCTGGTAAAGTAATTTTAATATTTCCATTACAAGTGTATTTTGTTGTTGTATCTCCACCAGTGACTTTAATAGTAGCTATTACATGATTTTGAGCTGCTGTTTTAGCATCTCCAGAAGTACCTGCAACTGCATATTTATTTCCAGTTGCACCAGATGCCATTTGAGCAGCGGTTGGTTTTAAGTACAATGTTACACCCCCCGTTGTTCCTACAGTTCCAACATTTGGAGTTAAACCTGTTAAACTAGTTGTCGTTGAAGTAGCACTACCTAAAACATTAAAATAAGCAAATGATGCTCCTACTACAGCAATTAATAAAACTGCAACAAGCACTAATGCCATAAACATTATATTTTTCTTTTCCATCTTATTTACCTTCTCCTTATTTTAATTTTATCAAAATTATTTTATATGTCAATTATGTATATTAAATTATCTTTTTATTTTACACATTTTTAATTTTCTTCATAAAAAAAGAAGATATTTAACTATCTTCATTTAATTATTTTTTAAGACATTGAGCATGAAGTTGTTGTGGCAACTATATTAACTTTTATTGTTTTATTTATTAAAGTATTTTGATTTCCATCAATATTTTTTAAATATACATCAGCTTTTATTTGAGCTTGTGCATTAGCTCCTTTTAAAGTAACTGTGTAATTTTCAGTTAAACCAGATTCAACGGCAGTAAATAAGTCAATATCTTTTTCATTTAATGTTGTAACCGTTGTACCTCCTTTTGTAAACTTAATAAATAAATTTCCAGCTGTTAACGCATCTTTAATAGTATTATCATTTGCTGATGATGAATTTTCTGGTAAAGTTACTTTAATATTTCCAGTACATGTATATGTTGTTGCAGTATCTCCACCACTTACTTTAATAGTAGCTATTACAGGACTTGGAGCTTGTGTTACTGCATCTCCAGATGTACCTACAATTGCATATTTATTTCCAGTTGCATTAGATGCCATTTGAGCTGCTGTTGGTTTTAAGTATAATGATACACCTCCAGTAGTTCCTACAGTACCTATATTTGGTGTTGTACCTGTTATTGTTGTTGTAGAAGAAGTTGATGAAGACATAATATTAAAATAAGCAAATGATGCTCCAACTACTGCTACTAATAAAGTTGCTACAGCCACTAATGATAAAAACATTAAATTCTTTTTTTCCAATTTTATCCTCTCCTTATTTTATAACTTAATTTTATAAAATTAATTTTATTAAGTCAACTTTTATCAATAATCATTTGACATAAAATAAACGATTACAAAAAAAGAAAGCCTTACACTTTCTTTTAGGTTGAGATTTAAATCTCTAAATAATGGATTATTCTGTTACTAAATTACATTCGCCAAATGTTGCTTTAATTGTTACTGTTAATTCTTTATCAGCTAATTTACTTTGATCAGATGCAGTATTATTAAATTCTAGATCAGCTTTTAATTTTTCTGTAGCACCATCAGCATCTAGTATAACTTCTCCACTGAAAGTTTTTGAATCACCACCGAAAGTACTTAAATCAACACCAGTTTTTGCATCAGAAATACCTAAACCATCTAAATAAATTTTAGCATCTCCTGATTGAAGTAAACTATTCATAGTACCTGATTTTGTAACTGTTACAGTAATACCACATTTGTATTGATCTCCAGCATCACCATTAGAAGCACTAACAGTTGCAATTTCATGATTTTGTTGTGTAGCTTCATATCCTTTTTGAGTTAAAGAAGCACTTGGTATTGCATAATAAGAAGCTGTTGCATCTTTTTGCATATCATCAGCAGTTACTTTTAAACCTAATGTAGAAATATCAGTAGTAAGTTGAATTGTTGGAATTTTTCCAGTATTTGCTGTTACAGTTGTTTCACCTTGAGCTTGTCCTGTAACACTGAAAAATGCAAATGTTGCCCCAACTACTGCTACTAATAATGTAGCTACTGCAATTACTGTTAATAACATTGTGTTTTTCTTATCCATTATTTCCCTCCTCCCATTTTAATACTATTTCGAAATACTATTATTATATTTCTATAATTATTCTACAAAAAATTTTTGGGAGTGTCAATAAAATTATTTAAGATTGTTCATAAAAATTTCACAATTTTTAATT
>CANRDZ010000028.1 GCA_947629465.1 uncultured Bacilli bacterium
CATAATCAGATTATTATCCATTCCAAAACTAAATTCTCCTTTTTCTTTATATCGAGAATTTAAAATTTTAATTAACATTTTGGGGATAAATAACTAATTTAAGCTAAAAAAGGTTGACAAAAGGCATGTATTTATTATAAAATAAGGGCTTGTTGGGGTGATTTTATGTTTGATAGTAAAGAATTTAAGAAAAGTGCGATTAGTTTTGTTATAGCTGTAGCTACTGCAATGTCTTTATCTAATTCAGCATATAGTAAAGATTACAGTGATAAAGATAAGATTGAAAGTGTTTGTTTAAGTGATGGCGTAAATAATAATTTAAAATCTACTAAAAATACCATGAAATTTGATTCTTTTAGAATTGATAGACTTAATACAGCAGATTTTTTAATTAGAAATTTTGAAATTGGTAAAGATAAAGAAATTATTCCTTATCCAACTGATTCTTTTATTGAAGTTGAATTTACAGAAGATAATGTTGTTGAACAAAGAGAATTAACATTAATTGAACAAGAGACTATTGCTAGATATTTTTTTGATTTAGAAGATGAATCATTATGGAAAGAATGTGTTTGTACAGTTCTTGCTGAAGGTGGTAGTAGAAGTTTTGAAGAAGGTTATCATATAACTTCAACAGTTTTAAATCGTTTACGTAGTTATAGATGGGTAAGAAGTCAAACTTTTAGCTTATATCATCAATTTACAAGTGGTCAATTTACTGCTTATAAAAATAGTTTTTATTATAGTTTTTATAATATGAGTATTGAAAATTTAAGAGAATTAGAGGCTTATAAAGGTATATGTAAGGCTTTATCTAGTTTAGTAGAAAGTCATAATTATACTCAATTTAGATCAAAAGGAAGTCCTTTTGGTGAACAATTTGTTGATGGTGGTAATAAATATCGTGATCCACTTACTGAAGAGGATATTATACCTTTTGAAGAAAGACCAGTATATCAAAAAATTATGGATGTTATAAGTGATCCAAATAATGAATTATATAATTTATTTATGATTATTCCTGAAGGTGAAATGCCACTTTTAGACTATTCATTTGAACAACTAGAAAAAATGAAAAATCAAGAAGAAAAAATTGATGAAAAAATGAGTCTAATATTAGAAAAAGAAGAAAAATTTATTCTTAGTTAATGTTTTAACATTAACTATTTTTTTTATTAACCAAAAATATTTATTAATAATATATTATATATGTAAGGAGTGTTTATGTGAAAAGAAATATTTTATATTCTTTGATTGGAATTGTACTTGTTATATTAGTAGGTTTATTAATAGGTTTATTTTTTATAAAAAATGATAAAGAAAATGATAAATTAACAAAAATTAAAGTAGCAGAAGTTACACATAGTATTTTTTATACACCATTTTATGTTGCAATTGAAAATGGCTATTTTAAAGAAGAAGGAATTGATATAGATTTAATGCTTGTTAGTGGTAGTGATAATGTAGCAGCATCAGTTTTATCTAATGATACGGAAATTGGATTAGCTGGTCCTGAATCAGCTACTTATGTATATTTAGCAAATGAAAAAGATTATCTTCAAGTTTTTGCTGGATTAACAAAACGAGATGGTCAATTTATTTTATCTAGAAATAGTGATAAATTTGAATGGAAAGATTTAATAGGAAAAGAAATATTAATTGGTAGAAGTACAGGTATGCCTGGTTTAAGTTTTTTAAGAGCTTTAGATAATGAAAAAATTAAAAGAAGTGATGTAAAAATTAATACATCAATTGAATTTGCTGAATTGTCTGGAGCATTTTTAGCTGGCGAAGGAGATTATGTTAATTTATTTGAACCACTTGCATCTAAATTAGAACAAAATAAAAATGGTTATGTTGTAACAAGTGTTGGTGCTTCATCAGATCCATTTCCCTATACAGCATTTTATGCTCGTAAAAGTTATATAAAAGAAAATGAAGATTTATTAAAAGGATTTAGTAGAGCAATAAAAAAAGCAATGGATTTTACATTTACAAATGATAGTGAAATTGTTGCTAAAAGTATTCAAAATCAATTTAGTGATACTAGTTTAAATGATTTAACTATAATGATTGAAAGATATAAAAAAGCTGATGTTTGGTTAAGTAGTCCTTTGGTAGAAGAAGAATTTTTTAATACTTTAATTGAACTTTTAAAAGAAAATGATTTAATAAAGGAAACTGTTTATTATAAAGATTTGGTAAATAATATGTATGAGTAATTTATTAGAAATAAAAAATATATTTAAAAATTATCATACAAAAAAAGGTGAAATTGAAGCAATAAAGGGAATAAGTTTTAATATAAAAAAAGGCGAGATAATTTCTATAGTAGGTCCAAGTGGATGTGGTAAATCAACCTTGTTATCTATTATATCAGGACTGGATAAAAATTATTCAGGAAGTATATTAAAAGATGATAATTTAAAGATAGCTTATATGTTACAAAGTGATGCTCTTCTACCGTGGCTTACTATTTATGAAAATGCTATTTTAGGATTAAAATTAAAAAAGATGATTAATAAGAAAACATTAGAATATGTGGATTATTTATTTGATTTTTATAAATTAAATGAATTTAAACATACTTATCCTAAATATTTATCTGGTGGAATGAAGCAAAGAGTAGCTTTAATTAGAACTCTTGCTTTAAAGCCAGATTTACTTTTATTAGATGAACCTTTTAGTGCTTTAGATCAACAATCAAGGCTTTTAATTAGTGATGATGTCTATAAAATTGCTAAAAAAGAAAATAAAACAGTAATATTAGTAACTCATAATATTGAAGAAGCTGTTTCTTTTTCTGATAAAGTAATAGTTTTATCTAAAAGGCCATCAGAAATAAAAAATATTGTAACTATTAATTTTATTAATCAAGAATCTATATATGAGCGAAGAAAAGATGTCAATTATCATAATTATTTTGATATTATATGGAAGGATTTAGATATTGATGAGTCTTGAACAAAAAAAATATCTAAAAAAGAGGCGTTTAAATAAAATTAAAGTTTTAGTTTGTCAAATAATTCTTTTATTGGGATTTTTAATAATTTGGGAAATTTTAGTTAACAAAGGTGTAATTAGTTCATTTATCTATTCTAGTCCATCTAGAATTTATAAAACAATTATTGAACTTATTAATAATAATAATTTTTTTATTCATATTTATATTACATTAAAAGAAGTATTTATATCATTCATTTTAGGAATTTCTTTAGGCTTTGTAATAGCTTTAATTTTATATGAATTTAAATTTTTAGCAAAAGTTATTGATCCTTTTTTAACAATGCTTAATTCACTTCCTAAAGTTGCACTAGGTCCTTTAATTATAATTGCTTGTGGGGCAAATATAAAAAGTATTATTTTAATGGCCCTTCTTATTAATTTAATTGTATGTATTATTACTATTTATAATGGTTTTTTGGGAGTAGATGAATATATTTTAAAATTATTTAAAACTTTAGGAGCTAGTAAATATCAAATACTTACGCAATTAGTTATTCCAAGTAGTTATCAAACAATTATTGCTTCATTTAAACTTTGTGTAGCTCAAACTCTAATTGGAGTTATTATGGGTGAATTTTTAGTTAGTAAGCAAGGAATAGGGTATTTAATTGTTTATGGTAAACAAGTTTTTAATTTAAATTATGTGATGACAGGTATAATTCTTTTAGGTATAATTTCTTACATTTTATATAGATTAATAATTATTCTTGAGAATAAATTATTAAAACATTTATAAGAGTTCAAAAGAACTCTTATATTTTTTTTATTTAAGATATGTTAAAATATTTTTGTGATATTTATGAATTTTAAAAAAATAATAAAACAAATATGTAAAGAAGAAAATATTGATTGTCAAATAATAAGTGATGGTTGGGGTTTTGTTTTGAAAAAAAATGATATTACTAAATATATTTTTAATAAAAAATTTTCTTTAAATAATCAAGCTATAAGTTTAATTATTGATGATAAATATGCATTATATGATTTATGTAAATTATATAATATTCCTGTTATAGAGCATCAAATTATTTATAATCCGGAAAGTTCTTTAGGAATAAACAGTTTAAATGAAGTTGCTTATTATTTTAAAAAATATAATAAAGATATTGTTCTTAAACCAAATAATGGTAATGAAGGAAATGATGTTTATCATATTACTAATCAAAAAGATTTAAATATTTATTTAAAAAAATTATTTAATAAAAATTTTTCTATTAGTTTATGTCCTTACTATAATATTGAAAGTGAATATAGAATTGTAATATTAGATGGGGTTGTAAAATTAATATATGAGAAAGTAAAACCTTTAGTAGTGGGAAATGGAATAAATACTATAAAAGAATTATTGATTTCTTTAAATCCATTTTATTTTAAAAATAAAAAATTAGATGAAAAATATAATGTTATTTTAAAAAAAGGAGAAAAATATTTATTTGATTGGCGTTTTAATTTAAGTAAAGGAGCTATAGCGAAATTTGTTAATAATAAAGATTTAGAAGAAAAATTAAGTAAAATGGCATTAGGTATTACTAATAAAATTGGGGCAACATTTGTAAATGTTGATATTGTTCTTGCTAATAATAAATTTTATCTTTTAGAAATTAATAGTAGTGTATGTATTAATAAAGCTTGTTATTTTATAGATAAAAATTATTCAATTGTTAAAAATATATATAAAGAAGCTATTTTAAAAATGTTTGAAGAAAATAATTGATTTAAGCCATTTGTTATGATAAACTTATATTTAGGTTATTAAGCCTTTTTTAGCCCATTTTTTTTAGCCCGTTGGTGAAGTGGCTTAACACACTGCGTTCTCAGCGCAGCATTTTCACGGGTTCGAACCCCGTACGGGTTACCATTTAAAATTACTACCTTATAGGTAGTTTTTTTAATAATTAAACTTCTAGTATGTTTAAAAATTAAATATTAATTGTTAAGATATAATTAAGAAGTGAGGTTTATGAATCAAGAAGAAATAGGAAAATTTATAGCTAGAATGAGAAAAGAAAAAAATCTTACCCAATTAGATTTAGCTAATTATTTAAATGTAAGTATTAATGCTGTATCAAAATGGGAAAGAGGAATTTGTTTAATGGATATGTCTTTACTAAAACCTTTGTGTAAAAAGTTAGATATTAGTATTAATGAACTTTTAAGTGCTAAAAAATTAGACGATAATAATTATTTAGAAATTTGTGAAGAAAATATTTTTCAAATAGTTAAAGAAAAAGAAAAATATCAAAAGATTTATAAAATATATTTAGTTATTTTAATAATAGTAATTTTATTATTAGTTTTCTTTTTAATTGGTTTTAATTATGGAAAAATTTCTGAAAAAGAAATTAAAATATTAGCAAAATTTACTCAAAATGAAAATATTTATTTAAAAGAATATTATCAAGATCAATATAGTACTCTTTATTATTATGGTATAGATGATATAAAAATAAATGGAAATATCTCTTTAAAAGATTATTTTAGAAAAAAAGGAATAAATATTTGGGATGGTATGGATGAATTTCTAAAACATACGCATATAACAAAAAGTGATTATTTAGAAGATGGGACTAAAATAAATTATATTAATGATGTTGTAATTACTAAATGTGAAAATAAAGATATTTTTATTAATTCTTATAATAATTTTCCAAAGGGTATCTGTGGTGAAAAAATAAGTGAAGTTTATTATGTTAATAAAATAAAAAAAGATAGTGAAGAAAATTATGAATTAAGATTATCTTATAAAAAAGGAGAAGAGGAAGAATTTGTTAAAATAAAAATAAATGAAGATTTAGAAGAAAATAAATTTTATGAATTTGTGTTTCTAACAAATAAAGATAATTTAAAAAGTATTAAAGAAGTTTTTGATAATGCTAGTTTATTAGAAATAAAAAAAGTAATAGATGTCATTGCAACATAAAAAAAGCGATACTATTTTTTAGCATCTGCCTTTTTTCTAAGTTCTGTATTAAGTATTATTTTTCTAAGCCTAATAAAGTTTGGAGTAACTTCAACAAGTTCATCTTGATTTATATAATCTAATGCATATTCTAAAGTTATTGGTCTAGGTCTTTTTAAAACAACAGTTTTATCGGAAAAAGCCGCTCTTGTATTTGTAAGCTCTTTACCTTTAACAATATTAATAGCTAAATCATTATCTCTGTTACATTCACCAACAATCATTCCTTCATAGACATTAGTATTTGGTTCAACAAACATGATACCTCGATCTTCAAGTTGACCTATACCATATGCTGTTGATTTACCAGTTTCACTTGATACTAAAACACCTAATTTTCTTTCTCCTAAATCTACATTAACGACAGGTTCATAGTCTTTAAAAGAGTGATTCATTATTCCATAACCTTTAGTTAATGTCATAAAGTTAGTAGCAAAACCGATTAGTCCTCGTGATGGAATCGTATAATTAATTCTAGTCATACTTCCAATATGAGTCATATTACCTAAAATAGCTCCTCTAACACTTAATTCTTCTATAACTCCACCCATATATTCGTCATCAACTTCAATTTGTAAATCTTCATATGGTTCACATTTTATTCCGTTAATTTCTTTAATAATAACTTTTGGTTTTGATACTTGAAGTTCAAATCCCTCTCTTCGCATATTTTCAATTAATATTGATAAATGTAATTCTCCACGTCCTGATACTAAAAAGTTTTCTGAATCTATTGGTTCAACTTTTAAACTTACATCTTTTTGAGTTTCTCTTAATAATCTTTCTTCTATTTTTCTAGATGTTAATAATTTACCATCTTTTCCTGAAAATGGAGAAGTATTAACTCCAAAAGTCATTTGTAGTGTTGGTTCATCGATGTGAATAATTGGAAGACGTTCATGATTTCCTACTTCCGTAATAGTTTCTCCAACGGATATATCTTCAAGGCCAGCAATTGCACAAATGTCTCCCGCTTTTACTTCTTCAACTTCAACTTTAGATAGAGCAGTAAATCCAAATAATTTTTGAACTCTAAATTGTTTTTCAGTTCCATCTAATCTTAAGCAATTTACCATTTCTCCTACTTTTACTTTACCATTAAATACTCGACCAATCGCAATACGTCCTACATAATCATTATAGTCGAGTAATGCTGGTTGAAATTGTAAAGATTTAGATTCATCACCATCGGGAGCTTTTATTTCATTAACGATTAAGTCTAAAACGCATTTAAATGATTTTTCTTGAGTACTTAAATCTTGAGATAAACTTGATGTTCCATTTAAGGCTGATGTATAAGCAACTTTAAAATCAAGTTGTTCATCTGTAGCACCTAAATCAAGGAATAAACCTAAAACTTCATCAACAACATCCTTTATTCTGGCTGTAGGTTTATCAACTTTGTTAATAACTACGATTGGTTTAACACCAGCATCAATAGCTTTTTTTAAAACAAATCTTGTTTGAGGCATTGGTCCTTCATAAGCATCAACAACTAAAATTACACCATCAACCATTTTCATTATTCTTTCAACTTCGCCACCAAAATCAGCATGTCCTGGTGTATCTAAAATATTGATTTTAACATTATTATAAATAATTGAAGTAGTTTTGGCTAAAATAGTAATACCACGTTCTTTTTCAATTTGATTGGAATCCATCGAAAAATTAGAAGTATCTTGATTTTCTCTAAATGTTCCGACATATTTTAATATTTCATCAACCAAGGCTGTTTTACCATGATCGACGTGTGCAATAATTGCTACATTTCTAATTTCCATAAAAAAATCACCCACAACCATTGTATTATAGCATTATTAAATAATAAAAGTAAACAAAAAAATTTATAAAATAAAATTTAGTATTGTGATAAGAAAAAATATATGATAAACTTAAAATAAGGTGACATAGATGATATCAAATAGTAAGCCAAAGACTAATAAAAAATTGATAATTGTGTCAGTTTTAGTATTGACCATATTGACTTTGAATGTTTCATATTCAGCTTTTTTTGATGTAAAAACGCAACCAACGATTAATAGTTTTACATCAGGTACTTTAGATGTGGTAATTGATAGTACTTCAACAAAATTATCAGGAGAGTTAAAACCAGTTGCAACTAGTACTTTACCAACAGCAGCTACTACTGCTATAAATAGTGCTTGGCCTTATGCAACATTAAAATTAACAAATAGTGGTACATTACCAGCAGATTTTGCTGTAACTTTATCATATGATACAGCTAATGCAAGTGAAAGATTATCATTTACTTATTTAAATATAGGGATACATGATGGAAGTAAATGGGTAGCTTTTGGAACTAAATTTTATACTCCAGTTACAAGCTTAACTTCTTCTAGTACTGATGTTTATCCAATTTTAAGAGATACAATACAAAGTAATTCAACTCGTAATTATCAAAAAACTTATAAGATATTTATTTGGCTTTCTGAAAATACACCTATTACAGAAATAGGTAAATTAGTAAATTTAAAAATAAATGTTAGAAGTACAACTGTAGGTGGTCAATCAAATAATAATGGTCAACCATCAGTTACACTTAAATAGTTTATAAGTAAGGCGGGATTTAAATGGAAATGCAAGAAGAAAATTTAGAATTAAAAAAGAAAAAATTATTAGCAATTGTTATACTTTTAATTATTATGTTATTAACTTTGTTATTAATGGTTTCAACTTTTACTTTTAATTTATGGGGATCTAGCTCTAAATTTAATAGTAATAATGCAATTGATGCTGATACTGATAATGATGGTAAAGCTGATTTAAATATTACTTATGGTATTGATAAAACAACACCAAGATTTAATTTAGATACTGATGGTGATGGTATTCCCGATCGTAATCTTATAAATTATGATTTAGACGGTGATGGTAAATGTGATTTAAATTGTGACTCTAATGGTGATAATCATCCTGATTATAATATTGATTTAGATGGTGATGGTATTCCTGATATTAATATTGACGTAGATGGTGACGGTATACCTGATATTAATATTGATGTAAATGGCGATGGCATACCTGATATTAACATTGATGTTAATGGCGATGGTAAACCAGATATCAATGTTGATGAAAGTGAAGGTAAGTTTGGCGTAGATACTAATGGTGATGGTAAGCCAGATATTGAAGTTCCTGGTGATGGTATTCCTGATAAAAACTTATTAAATCAAGATACAAATAATGATGGTAGATGTGATTTAAACTGTGATTTAAATGGTGATAATCATCCTGATTATAATGTTGATATAGATGGTGATGGTATTCCAGATGTTAATATTGGCGATAATGAACCAGAAATTGATATTGATATAGATGGTGATGGTAAGCCTGATGTTAATGTAGATACAGATGGTGATGGTAAGCCAGATAAAAATTTAGTTGATCAAGATACTGATGGTGATGGTAAATGCGACTTAAACTGCGATTTTAACCATGATCACTATCCTGATTATAATATTGATATTGATGGTGACGGTACTCCTGATATTAATATTGATACTAATGATAATAAAAAACCAGATTTAAATATTGATATTAATCATGATGGTATACCTGATATTAATGTTGATGTAGATGGTGATTTAATACCAGATTTTAATATCGATACTAATGTAGATGAAAATAAAGAAATTCAAATCGACACTAATGGCGATGGTAAAGGTGATGTGAAAGCAGAAACTGATGGCGTTCCGGATCGAAATGTATTAAATTATGATACTGATGGCGATGGTAAATGTGATATTAACTGTGATACTAATGGGGATCGTAAGCCAGATTATAATATAGATGTTAATAACGATAAAAAATGTGATGTTAACTGTGATACAGATGGGGATCGTAAACCAGATATCAATGTTGATACTAATGGTGATAATATTCCAGATATAAATATCGATACAAATAATGATAACAAATGCGATTTAAACTGTGATACTAATGGTGATAAAATACCTGATGTTAATATTGATGTAGATGGTGATGGCAAGCCAGATGTAAATGTTGATACTGATGGCGATGGTAAACCGGATAAAAATGTTGTTAATCCAGTTGAGCCAGGCGGAAAATGCGAAGTTAATTGTGATATAAATCATGATAATTATCCAGATTATAATATTGATACCGATAATGATAACAAATGCGATTTAAACTGTGATACAGATGGTAATCAGTTGCCTGATACAAATATTGATACAAATAATGATGGTAAATGTGATATCAACTGTGATACTAATGATGATGGTCAATGTGATTTAAATTGTGATACTAATGGCAAAGGAAGTAAAACAGAAATAGATACCAATGGTGATGGTAAAGGCGATATTGAAGCTGAAACAGATGGTAAACCAGATAAAAATGTTGATAAAGATAAAGATGGCGTTTGTGATTTAAATTGCGATACCAATGGTGATGGCCGATGTGATTTATATTGTGATAATAATGGCGATGGTGTTTGTGATTACAACTGTAGTAATACCTGTGAAAGGGATTGCGACACGAATCATGATGGTATATGCGATTATAATTGCTATAGCAAAGATGATGATACAAAGTGCGAATATAATTGTGATAAAGATAAAGATGGTAAGTGCGATTACAATTGTGATATAGATGGAGATCAAAAGCCTGATCTTAATATTGATACTGATAATGATGGTGATCCAGATGTCAATATTGATACTGATGATGATAAAAAATGTGATTTAAATTGTGATACTGATGGTGATTTGGAACCAGATATAAATGTTGATACTAACGATGATAAAAAATGCGATTTAAATTGTGATAATAATGGTGATGGTACGCCTGATACAAATATTGATACAAATAATGATAAAGAACCAGATTTAAATATTGATACAGATCATGATGGTAAATGTGATAAATATTGTGATAATGATGGCGATGGTAAATGCGATACAAAATGTGGTGATGATGATGATACTGAAGTCAATGCTTTAATGGCATTTAGCAATTCTGGAAATGTTTCTTTATCAATTACTGATAAAGATATGAAACAAAGTAATGTTAAACCAGGAATGAATTATTATGATATTGAAAGTGAAGAAAGACAAGTTTCAGTGGCATTAACTTCTTATTCTGATACAACGTCTTGTACTTATCAAGTAAAATTCAATACTTTTGTTAATGGTTTTGTTAATGAATATTTAATTGGGCCTCAAAAAACAGGAGCTTTAGAAAATCAATTAATTCTTCGTTTAAAAGGTTATGATACTGATGGAGTTACAGAAAAAACTTATGATATAGATATTATAAAAAATAAAACATATATAATTAAGCCAATAACTATTTCTAATAGAGTTGGTTTTGAAACAACAAAACACGATTGGGGTGTTACAATAATATTTAGAAATTATAAAAATTATAATCAAAATAATAACTCTGATAAAAAAGCTAATGGAATTGTAAGCTTAGAATTAATTGGATGTAATAGGCATTAAAGATAGTATTAAACTATCTTTTTTGTTATTTTAATGATAGAATTATAGTGGTGATTTTATAATGTTTTTGGGAATTTTTTTGACTCTTTTAACAGGATTATTCTTTTTAATAGGTATTATAAATTTAAATAAATTTAAAAATAAAGAAAATATTTCTTTATTTACTATGGCTTTAGCATTTGTTATTATGCTAGGTTTAATTATATTTGATTTATTACCAGAAATAATTAAATTTAATAAATTATATTTAATAATTCCTTCAATTGTTGGCTTTAGTTTATTTATTATTTTAGATAAATTTATTCCCCATCATAATCATGATCATCATGAAATAAATGATAATAAAGTTGATCATATGTTACATTTAAAACATATTGGTATAATAACGATTATTGCTCTTATTATTCATAATTTTTTAGAAGGTTTAACATTATATAGTGTTACTTTAAATAGTATATCTAGTGGAATATTAATGATGATTAGCATTTCTTTACATAATATACCTTTAGGATTTCAAATAGGAAATTCTTTAAATCTAAAAAATAATAATCTTTTTTTAATTATTTTATTAGTCTTAAGTTCTTTTTTAGGAGCTATAGTAGTTATTATTTTTGGAAATTTAAATACTGTAATGGAAAGTATTTTATTAGCTTTAACTTTTGGAATGCTTTTATATATCTTAATTTTTGAATTATTTAGTGAACTTAAAACATCTTTTAAGAAAAAAGGTACTATCTATGGTATAATAGTAGGTGTAATAATATTATTTATTACATTGTTAATATAGTAGGGTGAATTATGAAAAAAGTTTTAGTAACTGGAGCTTCGGGATCTATTGGAATTAATGTTATTAAATTTTTATTAAGTGAAGGAAAATATGAAATAACGGCATTAGATTTGCGAAATAAAAAAACATATAATAAATTAAAAAAATATCAAAAAAGAATTAAAATTATATATGGAGATATAAGTGATAAATCTTTAATGGAAGTTTTAATAAAAGAAAATGATTATGTTATTCATTTAGCTAGTGTTTTACCACCTTTAGGTGAATTTTCTAAAAAAATTGGCGAAATTGTAGAATATGAGGGAACTTTAAACATTATTAATGCAATTAATAATGTTAATAAAAAATGTTGTTTTATATATGCTTCAACAACTTCTTTATATGATAAATCTCTTGGAGCAGATATAAATGAAAATATTAAAGTAAATGATTTGTCTAATTATAGTTATATAAAATATCAAACAGAAAATTTAATTAAAAGTAAATTAAGTAAATATACCATTTTAAGAATTCCTTTAGTATTAAGTAGTTTAAAAAAAGAACCTTTTATATATAATGTTAAAAGTAATAATATTGTTGAAGTTACGACTTCTTTAGATGCAGCTTATGCTTTTGTAAAAGCTATAAATTATTTTGATAAACTTAATAAAAATACTTATAATGTAGGAATGGGTATTAAAGGAAGATGTAAATATAATGATATTTTAAATAATATATTAAAATATTATGGCATAAGTTTTAATTATATATTTTCAAGAATATTTTTAGAAAAAAATTATATTAGTCCTATTCTTACAGATAGTGATGAATTAGAAGATATTATTCATTATCGTTCGGATAATTTAGTAAAATATTATAAAAGATTAAATAATAAAGGAAAGAAAAGAATAGTTCAAAAATTGTTAGGACGAATAGTATTATTTTGTAAAAAGGGGTAGTTATATGAATGGATTAGTACTAGCTGGTGGTGGGGTTAAAGGCTCATATCAAATAGGTTCTTATTTAGCATTTAAAGCTTGTGGAATAAAAATAAATGGAGTTGTTGGTACTTCAATTGGTTCTTTTAATGCTGCTTTAATAGTAAGTGGAATGGAAAAAGAATTATATGAATTTTGGAAAAATGTAAATGTTGGTGAATTGTTACATTTTGATTCTAAATACGTAGATAGTGTTAATAATAAAGATAAATTTAAAGAACTTATTTATGGTATTGAAGAATTATCAATTATAGTTAAAAATAAAGGAATAGATAATAATAGTTTAAAAAAATTATTAGCAGAAATGATTGATGAAGAAAAAATAAGAAAAAGTAAAATGGATTATGGGCTAGTTACTGTTAGAATGAATGATTTAAAACCTTTATATTTATTTAAAGAAGATATGAAAAAAGGAAAAATACCTGAATATATTTTAGCTAGTTGTAATTTACCAGTATTTAAACTTCAAAAATTAATTGATAATAAATATTATATAGATGGGGGATTTTATGATAATAATCCTATTAATATGTTAATAGATAAAGGATATAAAAAAATATATTCTGTAGAAGTTCAAGGATTAGGATTTGCAAGAAAAATTAAAGATAAAAGTAAAGTAATTAGAATAATACCTTCGAGATTTTTAGGAAGTACATTAAATGTTAATAAAAGTAAAATTAATGAAAATATAAAATTAGGATATTATGATACTTTAAAAATATTAAAAAATTATGATGGATATAATTTTATCTTTAAAAATAGTATGATGTTGTTGTATAATACTCTCGTCTTTCATGTTGATGTTGATTTACAAAAAAAAGTAAAAAGATATTTTAATGCAAAAGATAATAAAGAAATGATTTTAAAAGCTTTAGAATATATTATGTTAAAAGAAGGAATGACATATTTTAAAGTTTATAAAGTTCTTTCTGTTATTAAAGAAATAAAAAAAATAAAGAAAAATAATTTTGTTTATGAATTTGTGCAAAGTTTAAAAATTATATAGGAGGATTTTATGGGAAGAGCATATGAAGTAAGAAAATATAGTATTCAAAAAACAGGAGCTGCAAGAGGAAAAATATATACAACTTATGCAAAAGAAATTTATTTAGCAGCTAAAAAGGGAATTCCTGATCCAGATGCTAATATTTCTTTAAAAAGAATAATTGAAAAGGCTAGAAAAGAACAAGTACCAAGCGATATTATTAATAGAGCTATAGAAAAAGCTAAAGGTGTTGGAGGAGAAGATTACGCTGAAGTTGTATATGAAGGATTTGGGCCAGGCGCATCTACTTTAATAATTAAATGTTTAACAGATAATGTAAATAGAACTGTTGGTGAAGTTAGAGCGGCATTTAATAAAGTAAATAAAAGTTTAGGGGTTACTAATTCAGTTTCATATAATTATGATTATATAGGAATTTTAGCTTTTAATTGTGATAAAAGTGAAGAATTATTTGATGAATTATTAAATGAAGGTATTGAAATAATTGATTTTGAAGAAGATAATGGAGAAGTAACTATTACAATGAAACCTAATGATCATGATAAAGTTAAAGATGTTTTAGAAAAAATAATGCCTAATGTAGATTATTTAATTGATCAAGTAGGAATGTTTCCTAAAGAAAAGGTTACTTTAGAAAAAGAAGAATTGGAAACATTTATTAAACTTTATAATATGTTAGATGCTATAGATGATGTAACAGAAATATATCATAATGTTAATAATGAATTTTAACTATTATAAAAGTTGCATATTATAAAAAATGATTGTATAATCAAATTGTTAACGATGACGGAATTTACAACTCTTGAGTTAAAACGTTTTTCTACGATATAAGATAAAAGTGTATGATTAAATTCATAAATTAAGGTGGTACCGCGGGATATTCTCGTCCTTAAATATATCTTAATATATGAATTTTTTTGTTAGAAAGAGGATAAAATTATGAATTGTTTTGAAGATTTAAAATGGAGAGGTTTAATTAAAGACATAAGTAATCCTGAATTAGAAAAGAAATTAAATGAAGAAAAATTAACATTTTATATTGGAACTGATCCGACAGCAGATTCAATGCATATAGGACATTTTTCATCATTTTTAATTGCAACTAGATTAGCTAAATATGGTCATAAACCTATATTGCTTGTAGGAGGTGCTACGGGATTAATTGGGGATCCTAAACCTTCTAATGAAAGACCTATGATAACGAAAGAAGAAGTATTAAAAAATGTTGATGGTTTAAAAAAACAAGCTGAAAAAATATTTGGGTTTGAAGTTGTTAATAATTATGATTGGACTAAAGATTTAAATGTATTAGATTTTTTAAGAGATTATGGTAAATATATTAATGTTAATTATATGTTAGATAAAGACATTATTGCTAGAAGATTAGATTCTGGTATTACATTTTGTGAATTTGCTTATACTTTACTTCAAGGAATGGATTTTGTTCATTTATATAAAGAAAAAAATGTTGTTTTACAAGTTGCTGGTTCTGATCAATGGGGTAATATTACTACTGGTATTGAATTAGCTCGTAAAATGTTGGATGTTGAACTTTATGGTATGACTATGCCATTAATTTTAGATTCTAATGGGGTTAAGTTTGGTAAAACTGAAGGTAATGCTTTATGGCTTGATAAAAATAAAACTTCTAGTTATGAATTATATCAATATTTAATAAATTCTGCTGATGAATGCGTAATTGATTATTTAAAAAAATTAACATTTTTAACGAAAGAAGAAATAGAAAATATTGAACAAGAACATTTTAAGTGTCCAGAATTAAGAATTGCTCAAAAAGCATTAGCTAAAGAAGTAATAACTTTCTTACATGGAAGTGAAGAATATAATAAAGCTCAAATGATGAGTGAAGCATTATTTACGGAAAAAATAAATGAACTTTCTAGTGATGATATTTTAAATAATTTTAAAGATATGGAAAAATTTAGTTTAAATGAAGATATTAAATTAGAAGATTTATTAATTTTGGGTAATATATGTAATAGTAAAAGAGAAGCTAGAGAACTTATTAATGGTAATGCAATTAGTTTAAATAATAAAAAAATTAATGATTGTAATTATGTTGTTACGAGAGATAATGCAATTGATAAAAAAGTATATGTTATAAAAAAGGGTAAAAAGAAATATTATTTAGGAATTTATGAATAAAATATATTTTATTGATAATTTTAATTAAATAAGATATAATAATTATAAAGATATAGGGTGTGGTATAAAGATGGCTGAAGA
>CANRDZ010000029.1 GCA_947629465.1 uncultured Bacilli bacterium
AATAAGGATTTACAAAGTAAAAGTACATATTTTCAAAAACTATATGAAGATCGTACTTCTGGATTGCTTCCTGAAAAAGAATTTTTAATACTTATGAATAAATATAAAGATGATAACGAACAATTAGAAGAACGAATGAAAATAGTAAAAAGAGATATAGCTGCAACAACGTTAAAAAAAGAAAAATTAAAATCTAAAAAGACTATTTTTAAAAAATATAATCATATAGATAAGTTGAATGTTGAAATAGTTGGAGATTTTATAGATAAAATTATTGTTGGAAACTACGATCAAGAAACTAATTCAAGAGATATTAAGATAATATGGAATTTTACTATTTAAAATAATAAAGAAGATTTAAACAATGGAGCAACCGGAGCTACAGGTCCAATTGGTCCAACTGGTCCAGAAGGAGCTACAGGTGAAACAGGTCCAACCGGTCCTGAAGCAATAACAGCTTTTGGTGGATTATCAGCACCATCTAGTACTGTAACATTAAATACTCAAAATCAACCAGAACAAGTTACTTTAGGAACGCAAGAACCATTTGAAAATGTAACTTATGGTACAAATGAAATCACAATAGATGAACCAGGAACATATTTAATTACTTACAATGGAGCTTTAACAGGAAATACTGATTTAACTACAACTGTTGCCGTAAGAAATAATGATCAAAATATTACATCAACTGTAAGAACCGGTACTGCTGGAACAGCTACAACATTATTATTTAATGGTAGTACTATAGAAACACTAGAAGCTAATGATACATTAGATATAGCTGTAGCAGCTACAGAAAATGGTACAATAACTGTTAATAATGGAAGTCTAGTTATTAGAAAAATAGCTTAAAAAAATAAATCCATACAAAAAAATGTATGGATTTTTAAATGAAATATAACTTTTTTTTACTATTGTCATAAAATATTTTAGGTGATATATTTTTGAAAAATTATAAAGTATGTGTTTATGCAATTACTAAAAATGAAGAAAAATTTGTTAAAAGGTGGGTAGATAGTGTTAAAGAAGCTGATAAAATTATTGTATTAGATACAGGATCAACTGATAAAACCGTAGAATTACTTAAAGAATTAGGAGTTGAAGTTCATACTAAACAATTTGTTCCTTGGCGTTTTGATGATGCAAGAAATGCTTCTTTGGCATTAGTTCCAAAAGAATATGATATTTGTGTCTGTATCGATTTAGATGAAGTTTTTGAAAAAGGATGGAAAGAAAAGGTTATAAATGCTTGGGATGAAACAACAACTAGATTAAAATATACTTATAATTGGTCATTTGATGAATATAATAAACCTGCTACAACTTTTTTAATAAATAAAATACATAAAAATAATTATTATAAATGGACTCACCCCGTTCATGAAGTATTAACCCCTCTTAAAGAAGAACATGAAAAAATTGTTGAAGAGATTGTTGTTAATCATTATCCCGATAAAACAAAATCTAGAAGTAGTTATTTACCTTTATTAGAGTTAAGTGTTAAAGAAGATCCTGAAGATGATCGTAATATGCATTATTTAGGAAGAGAATACATGTATTATAAAATGTGGGATAAAAGTATTGAGACTTTAAAAAAGCATTTAAATTTAAAAACAGCAGTTTGGAAAGACGAAAGATGTGCCTCAATGCGGTTTATAGCACGATGTTATGAAGCAAAAGATAATAAAGAAGAAGCCAAAAAATGGTATTTTAAAGCTATTGATGAAGCTCCATATTTAAGAGAAAGTTATATTGAACTAGCTTATATTTTTTACGAAGAAGGAAATTATTTAGATGCTTATATAAATTTACGAAGAGCATTAGAAATAAAACATAAAAGCAATACTTATATTAATGAAGAATTTGCTTGGAATAGTTTTGTATATGATTTAATAAGTATATGTGCTTTTAATTTAAATTATTATGAAGAAGCTTTATATTATGTTAGTAAAGCAATTATTCTTGATCCAAATAATTTAAGATTACAATTAAATTTAGAAGCAATGGAAAAATATGTCAAAAAAAGCGAATAATATCGCTTTTAATCTTCTATTAATACAGCATGTATAACTAATCTATTACTAGCATTATTACCTGAACAAGTAGATAAAGTTAAAATTTTATCATCTAATGCAACTGGAATATTAAAATCATAAAAACTTCTATCTATAACCATATCAATATATGATTGAAATTTTTCATCAGTACTAAAATTAGCAATTAAATAATCATTTGTATTAGGAATAACATAAATAGAGAATATTTGCCATTTGTAATCATTATATACAGTATCAAATTCTATAATTTGATTTTCCTTATTTTTATACCAACTAGCATGTTTAACTTTATAAAGAGTACCAAACATAACTCCACTATAATACATATTATGGCCAAAAATTATGGTATTTTTACTTAATGTTATGGCATTTGCTCTATAATCCATAAAGATCCAACCATTATAATCTTTTTCATTTTTAAAATTATGTTTTAAATAATAATCATTATCTTTAGTTTGAACAACAGGATAATCAACTTCAGTATTATTAACTTTTAACCATCCCACAGTATCTGGATTCATTTCTAATAAAGCTTTATATTCATCACGAATAACTTTATTATCATAAACTTCTGGATTAACATTTAAATTATCATTTTGAGTAATATCATCTTCTTCATCTTTATCTTCTTTTTTAGCAGCAATAACTTTATTTATATCATCTTGAATTGCTTCAACCTTTTTCATAGAGGAATAATTTAAATAGAAAACATATAAAACAATTGAACTAACTAAAAATAAGGAGATAAAAATACATGTTTTTATTGTACTAATATGAATTTGACTCATTAAATTAGATGCTAAATATTCATCACTATAATCTATTTTAAATTTTATTCCATTAGTTTTAGCATTTTTTCTATTTAATTTTTTCAAATAATCAATTAATTCTATATCATTAATATTTTGTTCTATCCATATCTTAATATTTTTAATTTTAAAAGAATCTAAAATATCTATAACATTTTCTAAATCATTTTTATTTAATTTATTTATATAAATAGCTTTTAAATATTTATTAATATTTAAAAATGTTATAAAATCTTCTTCATCTTTTTTTGATAAAGGAAAATTTAAATATATAGATGTTTTATAATATAAGGATGAAAAATTTTCTAACATATTATTTTTCATAAAATTACTTTCAAATAATATTTCAGCTCTTGATTGAACTTTTATCTGTTCTTTATCTAATAGTTCTAATAAAAATGTAGGTATATTATATAAAGATACAAAATTAATTGAATTAGAATTAATAATTGCTTTACAAATATTGTAATTAACTATTTCTTCATCTAGAAGATATAAGTTTTTAATTTCGCTAATATTTTTTAAAACATCCAAAATTAAAATGGTTATATTAAAATTTTTAATTACTAAAGTATCTAGATGATAATTTATAATTATTTCTTTAATAAAATTATTTATCAATTTAGGATTTTCACTTATATAATCATCGCTAAATAATAATTCATCACGACTTATAATATTAGTATTGATGAGAGATTTCTCTTGTGATTTTATTCTTTTTCTTTCTTCTACTATAAGCTTATTATTTTTTATTTGAAAAAGTATCTTGCTCATATTATATTACTCCTATATTATATATAATAACACAATTTGACATATTTTAAAAAAGAAAAGTAAAAAAAATGTAGATTTTTGTATTTTTATGTTATAATAATGGCATAATAAGAGTAGGAGAGGATAAAAAAATGAAAAAAATTTTAAGTTTGGTAGGTTTATTTTTAATTTGTATTTTGCCAATTGCAGTTAATGCTGAAACATTAGAAATACCTAGAGAAAAAATGAGATGTAGTGGTGAAGATGCAAATGGTTATATTACATGTACAATAGTATATGTTATTACTGGTGATGAAGGTTATGATAATTTAACTGTTACTTTAACTGAAAAAGGTGGGGCAACAGTAACAAATATTTCTAATGCTGCCAATAGTGATTGGACTGTAGTAGATCAAAGTGAAGATCCTTCTACAAATGTATGGACAGTAAAATTAACAAGTCCAGGTGTAACTGGTGAAGGTGATTTATTTAAACTTACATATAAAGCTTCTGGTACTAAAGATTGTGAAATAGAAGTTGGAATAGGCGATAGACATGTTTCAATAACACCAGATGAACCGGATAAACCAGAAGAGAATAAAGATACTGGAGCAGCACTACCATTTATAGCTTTAGGATCAATTGCATTAGTAGCTGTTGGAGCTTATTTAGCAACAAAAAATAAAACTAAAATGTATAAAATATAATTTAAATTAATTTA
This sequence comes from uncultured Bacilli bacterium, assembly GCA_947629465.1. Lineage (GTDB taxonomy): Bacteria > Bacillota_I > Bacilli_A > RF39 > UBA660 > SIG200. The sequence continues at coordinate 4,344 of CANRDZ010000029.1, forward strand.
AACATTCTTTTGCTTTGAAAGGATGTTTTTTTATGTTATAATCTTCCTAGGTGATTTAATATGCGTGAGTTTAGTGAACAAGAATTAGTGAGAAGAGAAAAAGCAGAAAATTTAAGAAATTTAGGAATTGATCCATTTGGACATAGTTTTAAAGTAACTAGTAATTCAAAAAAAATAAAAGATGAATATGAAAAATTTTCTAAAGAAGAATTAGAAGAAGCAAAAAATACTTTAGTAGTTGCTGGCCGTATTATGAATAAAAGAAGAAGTGGCAAAGCTGGATTTATGGATATTCAAGATAAATTTGGTAATATTCAAATTTACATTAGTATTAATGATGTAGGAGAAAGTGAATATGAACTTTATAAATCATGTGATGTAGGTGATATTGTTGGCATTGATGGTTGGGTATGTAAAACTAATACTGGAGCACTCACTATTCATGCTACTAAATATACACATTTAGTTAAAGCTTTACGTCCTCTTCCTGAAAAATTTCATGGACTTACCGATATTGAAGAGAGATATAGAAGACGTTATGTTGATTTAATAATGAATGATAAAGCAAAAGAAATAGCTTTTATACGTCCTAAAATTATAAGATGCATTCAAAATTTTATGGATAATAGAGGATTTGTGGAAGTAGAAACTCCTATTTTAACAACTCTTTTAACGGGAGCAGCAGCTAGACCTTTTGCTACTCATCATAATACATTAGATTTAGATATGTATTTAAGAATAGCTTTGGAACTTCCTTTAAAAAGACTTTTAGTGGGGGGAATGGAAGCTGTTTATGAAATAGGTCGTACCTTTAGAAATGAAGGAATGGATCCTAAACATAATCCAGAATTTACAATGATGGAAGCATATCTTGCTTATTCTGATTTAGAAGGTATGATGGAGCTTACTGAAAGTATGTATCAAACAATAGCTAAAGAAGTATTTGGCAAAATGGTATTTAATTGGTATGGTCATACAATAAATTTAGAAGGTCCATGGAAAAGAATAAGTATGACTGATGCTATAAAAGAAAAGACAGGAATTGATTTTACTAAAGAAATGTCTTTAGATGAATTATTAAAACTTTGTGAAGAACATCATATACCTCTTGAAGAACATCAAAAGTCATTAGGCCATATTATAAATTTATTCTTTGAAAAATATGTTGAAGAAACTTTAATTGATCCAACCTTTTTATATGGTCATCCAATAGAAATTAGTCCTTTAACTAAAAAGAATCCTAAAGATCCTCGTTTTGTTGATCGTTTTGAGTTATTTATTGGTGGAAAAGAATTTGCTAACGCTTATACTGAATTAAATGATCCAATCGATCAATTTGAAAGATTTGAAAATCAATTAAAAGAACGTGATTTAGGAAATGATGAAGCTAATGATATTGATATGGACTTTATTGAAGCATTAGAATATGGTATGCCTCCTGCAGGAGGAATTGGTTATGGTATCGATCGACTAGTTATGTTATTTACAGAAAGTGATTCAATCAGAGATGTAATATTATTTCCAACAATGAAACCTAGAGATTAATAAAAAAAGCAAAAATGCTTTTTTTTTAATTTTAATAGTGTTATAATTTCATTAGGAGGGAATTAAAAAATGGAAAATATGGGAATTGCCCAAATTATTGGCCTTGTAATTGTTTTAGGTTTAGCAATATTTGGCGGAATCATGTTAGCCTTAAAATCCAAGAAAAATACACTTATAAAATGGATAGGATTATTTATTTTAACTTGTTTAGGTTTAACTTGGGTATTTAGTTATGGCTATTATAGTGGAGCTACTTATTATGACTATGGCATGGCTCAAGAAGGATTATCTGATTTAGCAAATTTCTTCTATTATGGAATTAATTTTGCTGGCGATAAATTAATATTCTTATTTGTTTTAGGAGCTTTTTATGCCGTACTTATTAGAAGTAAGAGCTACAAAAAATTAGTTAATACATTAACTAAAAATCTAAAAGGAAAGGAATTAATATTTGTCGTAATGAGTTCATTACTTATTACAGTAATGACATCAATATTTACTCAAAATTTAATACCATTAGTTTTTGTACCATTTATTATATCAATTTTACTTTCATTAAAATTAGATAAAATAACTGCTTTTAGTGCAACATTTGGTTCAATGCTTGTTGGTGTTTTGGGACAAACTTATGGTGGTGAAGGACTTTATTGGTTTAATTATTATACTAATATGGATTTAAAAACTGGTATGTTATATCGTTTAATTGTATTAGTAGTAGGATATGTTTTATTTAACTTCTTTACAATATTACATGCTAAAAAAGTATTAAAGGAAAACGACTCTAATGCAGTTCTAGATGATCCATATAAAGTAGAAGAATCAAAAGATGAAAAAGCTCATACATGGCCAACAGTTTTAATGTTTATAATTATCTTCATTTTCTTAATTTTAGGATATGTTGATTGGGAAACAAACTTTGGCATTACTTTCTTTAGAGAAATGCATGAAAAGATCTTAACATTTGCTTTAAATGATATACCTTTAATTGGTAAATATTTTGGTGAAAAATTCGGTAGTTTTACACCATTTAAAGCTATTCTAGGAACATTATTTAAAACAGCAGCAGAAACAAATAATCAACCAACTGGATTATTTGGTGGTTGGTCATTAATGACAGGATCAATGTTATTAATAATAATTTCTGTTTTTGTAGCTATTTTTAATAAAATTAAATTTAATGATTTTATTGATTCTTACAAAGAAGGAATTAAAAAATCAATAGTTCCAGTAGGAGCTTTAGTCGGAGCCTTTTCTATTATGGCTGCATCTTACATGAGTCCATTTATACCAAATGTAATCAATATGATATTTCATAGTGTAACTAAATTTAATCCATTCTTAGTAACATTAGGAGCTATAATATCAAATATATTCCATACTGATTTTGGATTAACTGGTTATGTTGTTGCTAATTTCTTTACAATTACATATGCCCAAAATGTTGAAATAGTATACACAATATTTATAACAATATATGGATTATTATCTTTATTAGTTCCATCAAGCGCAATTTTAGTTGTTGGTCTTTCATATTTAAAACTTGAATATAAAGATTGGATAAAATATGCTTGGATGTTTATCGTAGGAATGCTTATTATATTGTTAGTATTATATACAGTAATGACATACATTTAATATATTAAAGAGTTTAATAATAAAAATTAAACTCTTTTTTATTGTCTAAAAAATGAATAGTAATTCCTAAAAATATAAAATTAATTATTGTATTTGTGCCACCATAAGATAAAAAAGGAAGAGGTATACCCATAATAGGTAAAAGTCCCAAATTCATTCCAATATTATATATTTGATGAAAAAGAAACATTCCTAAATAAGAATATGCAAACATTTTTCCTTTTTTATTATTAGTAGTATTTATTTTAAATAAAAGATAAAAATCAATAATAAATAAACTTAATAAAATTAAAATAGCACTTAAAATACCAAAATTGCCAATAGAAAAGGCAAAAATAAAATCTGTTGGAGCTTCAGGTATATATAAAATTATTTTATTTAAACCTACGCCTAAAAAAGAAGAAGAGCCGATAGTAATAAGGGCTTGACTTAATTGATAACTATTTCCACTTGCAAAATTAATAATTCTATCCATTCTATAAAAAAAGGAAGTACCAATGAGTTTAATCAAAATATCTTGATATTTAAAATAAAGAATTAAAAAAGTACCTAAAAATAGAGTAATTAAACTAAAGAAAATTATATACCAAATTTTGTTTAATTTTAAAGAAAAAATAACTATTAATAAAATTAAGAAAAAATTAATAATTGCTCCCGTATCTGGTTCTAAAAAAACTAATATGGAAGGAAGTAAAGTAATAAAAAGTAATTTTAATAAAAGTAAAAATTCATCTTTTAAACTATTTAATTTTTTTTTACTAGCAACATCTATTAAATAAAGAGCTAAAGTTAATTTTGTAAATTCGCTAGGTTGAAAAGAAAACCATTTAAAATTTAACCAACACCTAGCTCCATTAGTACTTTCACCAACAAGTAAAACTAAAATCAATAAAAATAAAGATATAAAATAGCCATATTTAGAATATCTAAAAATATTTTTCATTTTTAACTTTTGAATAATATAAATTATCAAATAACCTAAAGAAAACCAAATTATTTGTTTAATAAAAATATTATTATAAATTGAGCTTACTAGTTTAGCATTAACCATATTAAAAAGACTTATAATAGTTAAAATAAGTAAAGGTATATATAATATTAATTTTTCATTTTTTAATAATTTCATATTATTATTATGGTTCAAATATAAATTAATTATCATAAAATATAGCAAAGGACGTGTGATAAATATGAAAGATTTGCCAAAAGTATTTGAAGGAAAAATAAGTAATATTAAAAAAAATACTCAAGATATTTTTTATGGAAATGATAGAAGTATAAATTCTAATGATAGTATAAATATAATAAGAAAAATAAATAACATTTTTGCATCTTCTGATCATGTATATAAGAGTAAAGTTAAAATAACATTTAAAGATCATACTGAAGAAAAAGTTATAGTAGGTAAAACAAGTACTAGTCTTCTAACAATAACTGGTGAACAAATAAGAATTACTGATATTTTAAATATAGAAAAAATATAAAAATAATTGTTATTATAATCTTTTTTTGTTATTATTTTTATGTGATAATATGAAAAAAGAAAATTTAAAAATATTAATAATATTTATTATATCTCTAATGACTATAATTTTTTTAATTTTTTTTAATAATTATACAAATAGAAAATTAAATGTCGATCGTAAAAATTATTATATATTTGATAAATATTCTTATAATTATGTTTTAAATACAGCCAAAAATTTATTTTTTGAAGCTATAAAAATAAATAATACTAATAATTTTGAATATCAAAAAGATAATAATGAAATAAAAATTTATAAAATCAATAATAATAAATATAAAAAAATAAATAATTTTAATATTATTGCTGATGTATATACTGAAATGGCAATTTTAGAATATATGAAAGATAAGAATATTATTAAAAATAAAGATGAATACTACATCCAAGTAGAAAATGAAAAAATAAGGGAAGATTACATTGGAAGTATTATTGAGATAGAAGATTATGATGAAGAGTATGTATATTTAACTGCTACTAATTATTTTTGTGAAAATTTTGATTATATTGGTAATTTAAATAATGAACCACCATGTAAATATGAAAAAAATGATATATCATATTCTATAGTTTTAAATAATGATCATTTTCTAATTTATTCATATGACTCTTTAAAAAATATTAGCAAATAAAAAAATATATTAGACTATTTCGTCAATATATTTTTTTAATTGTTTAGCATTTTTATCAAAAATTATTTTTAATTGATTATCAATTTCAACTATTCCTTTAGCTCCAAGTCTTTGAATAGCGTCTTTTTGAACTATGCTGACATCTTTAAGTATTACTTTAAATCTACTCATATTACATTCAGCATTTATTATATTATCTTTTCCACCAAGATAACCTATTAATTTATTTTCTTTAATAGCAAAATCTCTTCTAGTAATTTTAAGAGCAACAGCTAAAATTATGAGAATAACTAAAGCAATAATTATATATTGAAGTACAAGATTCAAATTTAATCACCCATAACAATTATACTATAAATAAAAGATATTTAAAAGTCTTTACTCACTTTTTAGAAAATTAATCATAAATTAATAATGAGAATACATGAAAGGGTGAAAAGATGAATAATAATTCAGGAAATTCTAATAATAATTCTGGAAATTGTATTAACGAAATATTAAGTATTATTTTGGTATTACAAGAAAATGCTTGTCCGGATAACTGTTTAGATACTTGTGATAGACCAATGCTTGGTGGTGGAAGTAATTGTTTAGTATGTAATACAAGACCAGTAATGCTTTATACTTGTTGTGGAAATGGTACACCATGGAGCATGCCAATAAGTAAAGAAGTTACAACAAATTGTAGTGGCCAACCAATTGGTGGAACATGTTCAACAGTATTTAGAGTTGAAAAAATTGAAGGTAATTGTTGTACATTTAGAGTACTTGCAGAAAATACTGATCCAACAAGTCTTTATCCATACGTAACAACAAACTCATTCTTCACAATGGATTGTGGATGTCTATGTGCAATTAGATGTCTATCTGATACTTATGTAGATTGTGTTTGTTAAATTGCAAAGTGTAAATGAAACCATAAGCAATTATGGTTTTTTAATTGATAATTTAAAAAATAAATTGTACTAAATGCTAAATTATTTTATAATTATATTAAGGTGATAGTATGCTAGCAAAAAAAGAAATAGAAACTTTAGATAAATATTTTAGATTAGCAAATTATTTATCTTTAGGAATGCTTTATTTAAAAGATAATCCGTTACTTAAAAGAGAACTTATTAAAGATGATATAAAGAAAAAATTAGTTGGTCATTGGGGTAGTGCTCCCGGTCAAAATTTTATATATACTCATTTAAATAGAGTTATTAAAAAATATGATTTAAATATGATGTATATTTCTGGACCAGGCCATAGTGGGGAAGCAATGATTGCAAATAGTTATATAGAAGGAGTATATAGTGAAGTCTATCCGGAAATAACTAAAAATGAAGAAGGATTAAAAAAATTATTTAAAAATTTTTCTTATCCCGGAGGTACATCTAGTCATGTTTCTCCAGAAGTACCAGGTAGTATTAATGAAGGTGGAGAACTTGGTTATAGTTTATCTCATGCTTTTGGAGCAGTTCTTGATAATAAAGATTTAATTGTTGCTTGTATTATTGGTGATGGTGAAGCCGAAACTGGACCTCTTGCAACTTCTTGGCATGGTAATAAGTTTATTAATCCTAAAAAAGATGGTATAGTTTTACCAATTCTTCATTTAAATGGTTATAAAATTGCAAATCCTACTATATTTGCAAGAATTAGTGAAGAAGAACTTTTAAATTTCTTTAAAGGTTGTGGTTGGGATCCAATTATAGTTGATGTTATAAATAAAGATAATTATCATGAATTAATGGCTAATGCTTTAGATAATGCAATTAAAAAAATTAATAAAATAAAAAAAGATTCTTTAAATAAAAAAGATAAAGATTTTAAAAGACCATTCTATCCAATGATTATTTTAAAAAGCAAAAAAGGATGGACATGCCCAAAAATAATTGAAAAAAATGAAGTTGAAGGTACATTTAGATCTCATCAAATTCCTTTATCTTTTAATGATTTTACAAATGATTTAAATTTATTAACTGAATGGTTTAAAAGCTATCATCCTCAAGAATTATTTGATAATAAAGGCCATATTAATAAAGAAATTTTAGCTCTTTGTCCAAAAGGTACTAAAAGAATGAGTGCTAGTTTAAATGCTAATGGAGGTCTTTTATTAAAAACATTAAAAGTGCCAGATTTTAAAAATTATTGTATTGATGTTAATAGAGGAAAAACAAAAGCTGAAGATATGCGAGTTTTAGGTAATTATGTAAAAGATATAATAAAATTAAATAAAAATAATTTTAAAATTTTTGGCCCTGATGAAGCTTTATCAAATCGTTTAAATAAAGTATTTGAAGTAACTAATAGAAAATGGAATGCCACAATTGAAGCGCGTGATGAATTTTTAGCGTATGATGGAAATATTATCGATAGTTATTTATCTGAACATATGTGTGAAGGAATGTTAGAAGGATATCTTTTAACTGGTAGATATGGTTTTTTTCATAGTTATGAAGCCTTTATAAGAATAATTGATTCTATGGCAAGTCAACATGCAAAATGGTTAAAAGTTACCAAAGAAATTCCTTGGCGAGCACCGATAGCTTCTTTAAATTATGTTTTAACTAGCCATATATGGCAACAAGATCATAATGGTTATACACATCAAGATCCAGGCTTTCTAAATCATTTAGCTACTAAAAAAGCTGATATAGTTAGAATGTATTTTCCAATTGATACTAATACTTTAATTTCTACATTTGATCATATTATTAAAACTAAAGATTATATAAATGTTATTATAGCTAGTAAACAACCTAGTTTACAATGGTTAAATGCAGATGAAGCCATAAATCATTGTAAAAAAGGTATAGGTGTTTTTGAATGGGCATCTAATAATTTTAAAACTCCCGATATTATTTTAGCTTGTGCCGGAGATACTCCAACATTAGAAACTATTGCGGCATCACAAATTTTAAAAAAATATTGTCCAAATATTAATACAAGAGTTATAAATGTAATAGATTTAATGCGCCTTCAAAGTAATAAAAAACATCCTCATGGCTTAACTGAACAAGAATATGATAAATTATTTACTAAAGATAAGCATATAATTTTTGCTTTCCATGGTTATCCTAATTTAATTCATGAACTTACATATAATAGGACTAATCATAATATGCATGTCCATGGTTATCAAGAAGAAGGAACAATTACAACACCTTTTGATATGCGAGTAAAAAATAAAATAGACCGTTATAATTTAGTATTAGATGCATTAAAATATGTTAATGAAACAGAAGAAGTTAAGCAAACGAAACTTTTAATGAAAAAAATGTTAAAAAAACATCAAGAATATATTGTTAAAGAAGGAATAGATTTAGAAGAAATACGTAATTGGGAGTTTGATAACTAATGAATATATATGATTTTGATAATACTATATTAAAAGGTGATTCATCAATCAAATTTATTAAATATTCTTTATTTAAATATCCTTTTAATGTATCAAAAAGTATTTTAAAAGCATTTAAAGAATATATTAAATCACTCTTTCATCAAAGTAATTTAACAAATATTAAAAGTGAATTATTTAGTTTTGTTAAATACATTAATAATTTTGATGATTATATAAATGAATTTATAATTAAAAATCAAAAATATATTAAAAAATTTTATTTAGAGCAAAAAAAAGATAATGATGTAATAATATCTGCTTCTCCCGAATTTTTAATTAAACCTTTTGGTAAATCATTAGGTATAAAAAATGTTATTGCTACTCAATATGATATTAAAAATGGCAAAATAATAGGGAAGAATTGTAAAGGAGAAGAAAAAATTAAAAGATTTAAAGAAATATATAATATAGATAAAGTTTTAAATGCTTATTCAGATTCTTTAAGTGATAAACCAATGTTTAATATTGCTAAACAAGCTTATTTAGTAAAAGGAAATAAAATAATAAAATATAACGAAAAATAAAAAGGAAAAATTAAAAAATAAATATTATTTAAAAATTAGAATATACATTTTATTAAGAGGTGTATTATGATAAAGAAAATAATTATTTTAGTTAGTTTTTTCTTTTTATTTTCAATTAATGTAAAAGCAACAGATGTTACAGAATATAGTGCTAGTGCGATTTTAGTAGAACCTACAACTGGAAAAGTATTATATGAAAAAGATGCTGATAGTAGAAGAGCTCCAGCTAGTATGACTAAAATCATGAGTATGATATTAATTATGGATGCAATTAATAATAATAAAATATCTTTAAATGATTTAGTTGTTGTATCATCTAATGCTTCATCTATGGGTGGAAGTCAAGCCTATTTAAATACAGGTGAAAGCTATAAAGTAGAAGAATTACTTAAATCTATAGCTATAGCGAGTGCTAATGATGCAGTCGTAGCAATGAGTGAAAAAATTGGCGGAACTGAAGAAAAATTTGTAGAAATGATGAATAAAAAATGTCAAGAATTAGGATGTACAAATACAAATTTTATGAATCCCCATGGTCTTGATCAAGAAAATCATTATAGTAGTGCCAGAGATATGGCCTTAATGGCAACCTATTTAATTAATAATCATCCCGAAATATTAAAATATACTAGTATATATGAAGATTATTTACAAAAACCAGATGGGTCAAATACATGGCTTGTTAATACTAATAAATTAATTAGATTTTATAAAGATGTTGATGGTTTAAAAACAGGATTTACAGAAACAGCAGGATATTGTTTAACTTCAACTGCTAAAAAAAATAATATGCGTTTAATTGGAGTAGTTATGGGAGTTGATTCGCCTGATAATCGAACTAGTGATACAGTTAAAATGTTAAATTATGGTTTTAATACATATAAACTTTCAGTAGTATATGAAAAAAATAAAGTTATAGATGAAATAAAAATAGAAAAAGGAAAAGATGAAACAGTAAAAATTATTTTATTAGATGATGCAACAGAATTATTAAATATAAATGATGAAGCAAAAGATTATACTGTAAATATGAAATTAGAAAAAATTATTGCTCCTATAAAAAAAGGTGAAAGAATAGGAACTGCTGAAATAATCGATAATGAAGGAATAATTATAGATAAAGTAGGAATTACAGTAAGTAAAGATGTCTTAAAAGCTAATTTATGGGATTATTTTAAAAGAAATTTTGATGTTTTATTATCAGGGAAAAAATTATATAAATAAAGAAGTAATTTATGTTAAATTAATGTTAATTCTTTATTATTAAGAAAAATAAATTAAGATTATAATGTTATAATTATTTTATGGAGTAATTTATGAAACAAAAGAAAAAAAGAATTATAAATAAAATTATAACAATTATGTTACTTATTTTTATTTTTATATTATTTGGAACAATAATCTATTTAAATATTTTTCCTATTTCTCATACATTATTTATTTTTTTATTAATTATATTAATTTCTTTTGGATTAATATTATGTAATTTTAATAAAATAAGAATAATTAGATTAATTGGCTATTTTTTTAGCATCTTAATAATTATTTCATCATTAATAATTGAAATTTATTTATGTAATACTTTAGGTTTTTTATATAGTTCTACTAATGGTGGTTTTATAATAAAAAATTATAATGTAATTGTTTTAAAAAATAGTAGTTATAATGATATCAAAGATTTAAAAAATAAAACAATAGGTTTATTTAATGCCGATAAAGATTTAATAAAAAAAATAAATAAAACAGTAACAGTGGAATATAACGATATAAATAATAAAGAAGATTTAATTGATAATTTAATTAATAATATAAATGATGCAATTATTCTTGAAGATAGTGAATTATCTTTAATTGAAGAAAATAATAAAGAAATTTATGAAAAGATTAAAAGTATCAAAAAAATAGAAATAAAAAAAGATATTAGCAATCTTAAAGATGAAATAGATATTAATAAAGAATCATTTAATATATTTATAAGTGGAATAGATACTTATGGAAGTATTAATGCTGTATCAAGAAGTGATGTTAATATATTAATGACAGTAAATCCTAATGATGAAAAAATATTAATAACTTGGATTCCAAGGGATTATTATGTTGATATAAATAAAAGTTTAAAAGATAAGCTTACTCATGCAGGAATGTATGGAATAGATACAAGTATTTATGCTATTGAAAATTTATTAAATGTTAATATTAATTATTATATTAAAGTTAATTTTTCTTCAGTTATAAAAGTTATTGATATTTTAAAAGGAATTGAAGTATATAATGATGAAACTTTTACAACTAATGAAAATATTACATTTGAAAAAGGTAATATCACTTTAAATGGTGAACAAGCATTATCATTTGTAAGAGATAGAAAACATGTTACTGGTGGAGATTTAGGTCGTGGTAAAAATCAAGTTAAAATTTTAAAAGCTGTTCTTAATAAAGCTTTAAGTAAAGAATTATTAAAAAATTATAATAATTTATTAAAAGCTTTAGATGGTACTTTCGTAACAAATATAGATCAATCAACAATATTTAGTTTTGTAAAAAGGGAATTATTAAAGAAAAGAAATTGGCAAATTGAATCAAATATTTTAACTGGAACAGACGGAAGAGAATATACATATTCCGTTTCTAATAAAACATTATATGTTATGTTACCAGATGAACAAGCGTTAAATCAAACTAAAGAAAAAATAAAAGAAGTTCTAGAATAAACTAGAATTTTTTTAATATTTTAAAAGTAAAATTTTTTAGGTTGACAAAACAAAAAAATAATAATAAACTTTAATTAAGATAGAAAGAGAAAGATAGTCTATGAGAAATAAAAACAAAATAATGTTCGTATGGGGGGGGGTTATTATTA
>CANRDZ010000030.1 GCA_947629465.1 uncultured Bacilli bacterium
TTCTGTATTAAAAGCATTGCAATACTTAATGTCATTTTATTATGTTTCTCTGAATTTTACTTTTTCAATTAATAAAAGTAAGATTTTTTTTAAATATATATTGACAAATTAAGTTATTTTTTGTACAATAAAATTGCTTAGTATAGGATATCTAAAATAAGAAATTATTTTAGATATCCAGTAAAATATATTATGTAAAAATAATCTTATCTGCGCTAAGCAATGACAATTGTTTGAAGAGAAAGAAAACTCTAAAGATAAGTTAGTCACACTAAATACTGATAATATTTAGAAATATTTAAAATTATGGAGAGTAATTTTAAATGAAATTGTGACGGATTATTTAAACTAAAAATAATCATTTTATCAGAATGATTATTTTTTTTTGATTTTTTTAATAATTTATGTTGATTTCTATTTTATTATATAGTATTATTTATTTAAATAGAGAGTGGTTAAATGAAGAGTAATAAAGATATCTTAAAATACTGTCCTAATTATTATAATATAGTAAATTTTGATTTTGAAGATGGCGATTTAATTAGCGAAAAATTAGTAAATATATATAAAAGTTACATTTTTTCAATTAATATAGATAATGATGAAGATATTGAAACAGTTAAAGAATTAGATTGTGTTTTAGCTAATTATATTCATGATTATTTATTTAGAAGTACTTTACAAAAAGAAATAATCAATGTAAGAGTTAAGAAAGATAATAATATTATTAAAAGTATAGTAGATGTTATTATTAAAATTTTTACAAGTTATGAAGAATATACAACAAGAAAAATATATATAAGTAAATGGATTTAAGCACTTTAGTAAAGAGTGCTTTTTATTTATTAATTTTTTCTTTTTTATTAGTCACTTTTAAATAAACTAATAAAGCAATAAAAATAAGTAAAAAGGCATCTAAAATAAAGGCATAACTTTTAAATGCTATTGATATAAATCTATAATTTTCACCAATAACAAAATTAGAAATAATCACTATTACTAAAATTAAAAGATAAAAATAGATTTTATTATATTTATTTGGCAAAGTTTCTTTTAAATTAGAAGTTACTGTAGCTAGAGTAATAAATAAGTCAAAATACCATACAAAGGTTGATAAGTTTTCAATATTTTCAATAAAATCTAAAATTTTAATTTGTTTTAAGACATCATATTCGGGGAAACTATAAATCTTTAAAAGAGGTTCTCCTAAAGCTAAAATAATACTTAAAGTTATAAATAAAATACTAATATTAGCATAAATATAATTTTTTAAATCATCTTTAAAATTATTTTCCGGATAATTAATTGTTAAAATATTGGGAATTGTTGTAATTGAAGCATAAATTATAGTAGCAAGTAATAAATTATTTGTTTTAACTGTAAATATAGGAATTAAATTATTAAAATCATAATATTTAATTAAGAGTAAAAAGTAAATAGCTATAATTATAATACTTGAGGTATAAATTAAACTACTTAAATTTGCTAAAGTTATTTTTCCTTTATTAGTTATATAAATTGCTAAAAGCATAAATGGAATTACGACAAGAATTTTAGGAGTATAAAGCAAATAAAATGAATTAACAAACATAGGTAATAAAATTAAAATTATCATCATTATATATAAATAAAATATAACTATAGCAACTAGAAATAATTTACCAACAAAAGTCTTTTTTAACTTTTCTTTTAAACTTTCTTTTTTAAAATAGTTTTTAATTAAATGATATAAGTAAATAATTCCTATTCCGATAATACTTCCTAATAATATACAAATCCAAGCATCTTTACCAACATTTTTAAAAAGCAAGAAGAAGCCTATACCAAACATAGAAGAACGAGTAACAAAATAAGAAAGTCTATTTTTCATTTTTCACCTCAAATATAAATCCTTTAGTATTAACTTTTAAATCCACTTGGACATTAACTTTGGCATTAATCCATAAACCATTATTTTTCTTTCTTTTACTTTTATAATAAATATCTTGAAAGCCTAAAATATCACTTTTATTATCTTGCAAATAGTTAATAAAATTTAAAACATCATTTTTAATAATTTTTTCAAAATCTTCATTTATTTTTTTATATGTTTTTTCATTTTTTAAATCTAAATTAGGATTATTTTCAATTACTCGACCTTTTAAATTTAAATTAATATTTATTTTATCACTTTCGACATCTATTTTAGTATCTGAACCAGTAATAGTAATGGCAAAATTTTTTCCATCATATTTTTTATGAAAAGAAATACTAAAAGTATTTTGATTAAGTAAATTATAAAGAGCAGAATCATTAATAGATAATTCATTTATTTTCTTATAACCGTTAAAAATAGCAAAATTACTTAAAGTTATTTCATCATTTTCATTTATTGTAAGACTACTAATAACAGCATCTTTACTATCACTTATAAGTTTGGCTAAAAAATTTTGAAAAACATCTGTAATAGCTAAATTATTATTATATTTTTCATTAGTAATTAAATTCATAATGAAATCACTTACAACAGGAATATTATCACTATTGTGTTTAAGTATATCTAGAGGTGTTACATCTTTTACTGAAATAGGAATGAATTCATCTCTAATAGCAGTATCTCTAATTAAAAAGTCAGTAATTTTATCTAAATGATTTTTAATAATAGTTTCCGAATATAAAACAATTTTTAAATGAGCAAAATACGGTTTTTTACCAACTTTATAATTAGTATTAGTAAAAGCTTCAGGTAAAGTTTTACCTTGCCCACTCATTGTATAACTTTTCATAGTAGTATTTTGATCAGTTTTTATATCATTTAATATTTCATAAGTTAGATAATAATTATCATCATGATAATCTATACCAATACCTGAAATAATTGCTAAATTATTAAGTTCAATATTATCATAACAACCACTTACACATAATAGAGAAACAATTAATATTATTAATTTAAATATTTTCATTGAAATTTTCCTCTCGTTAAATTATCGGTAGTTAAAAGTTCACTTCTTTTAGTATTTTTTATATCTTTTTTCTTTAAAATTGTTTTATAAAAATATTCTTTATTAAATGGGGCAATCGGAGCAAAAAAAGGTGCATTTAAACTTCTTATTGATATAACATTAGTTAGCAAGAAAATAGTGGCTAAAAATATACCATAAAGGCCAAAAAAGGAAGCAAAGAATAAAAATAAGTAGCGATAATATCTTAAAGCATTACTAATTTCTAAATCAGAAAATATTAAGCTTGTTATAAATGTAAAAGAAGCAATGATAATAGCAATTGGTGATACTAAACCAGCATTAACGGCAGCATCTCCAATTATTAAAGCTCCCAAAATAGAAATAGCTGATCCAAAATTAGAGGGAAATCTTAAATCACTTTCTCTTAAAATATCACAAATAATTAAAAGCATAATTATTTCTACAATTGAAGGAAAGGGAACACCACTTCGTTGAGTACTTATATTAATAAGAAGATTTGCTGGTATTGTTTCTTGATTATAATTAATAATTGCGATATAAATACCTGGTGTTACAATAGATAATATGAAACAAATAGCTCTTAAAATTTTAATAAAGCTAACATTAATACTTTTTACATAATTATCACTAATTGGATTTATATAATCCGCTAAAAAAGTAGGTAAAATAATTGCAAAAGGTGATGTATCCATAAGTATTACTATTTTTCCTTCTAAAAGAGAAGTAGCAACTAAATCTGGTCTTTCAGTTCTTTTAATAGTAGGAAATACTGTTTTATTTTCACTCTCTAAATAATTAACTATTGTCCCTAAATCAATAACTCCATCAACATCAATTGATTCTAACTTTTCTTTAATAACTTTAACATCTTCTATTTTAGCAATATTATCAATATAATTAATACTTAAAGTAGTTTTAGTATCTCTTCCCATAACTATTTCATCACTTTTTAAGTGATGAGTTTTAATCCTTCTTTTGACAAGTCCCATATTAGTTTGATAATTTTCAACAAAGGAATCTTCAGGTCCAAGTAAAGACGGTTCTCTTAAACTTTGACTAACAGCTCTTTGTAAATCTCCCCTTACTTCAATAGCTAATATTTCATTATTATCTATAACTATTGCAAATCCATTAGTTATATAAAATTCTATTTCATCATAATTTTTTAATATAACTGTATTAGAACCTGGAGTATTGCTATTTAAATTCATTTTAGGATTATATCTAGTTAAATGCTTTAAAATATAATCATTAATTTTATCTCCTGAACAAACAGTTTCTATAAAACAAACATATATTGATTTATTAAAACTTATTTTAATTTCTTTTACCTTTAAATCCGGAACATTTTCAAATTCCTTTTTTAATCTTTCAACTAATTTATTCATATTTTTCCCTCAATTTATTTTTATTATTAGCAATATTTACCAAAAAATACTTTAACCAATCATATAATTTAATATGAACTATGAAATTTTAAAAGATTTAAACAATTACAAAATAAAAAAGCTTATCAAAGTTAATAAGAAATATACTAATAATAATCTAATTTATTTAGAAAAAAACACTTATAAAAAAATTAAAATTTTATTTAAAGATATAAAAAAAAGATTTCATTATAATTTAGTTTTAACTGATGGTTATAAAACAAGTATTATTATAGAATATGAAAAATTAAGTAAATTATTTAATACAGGAAATGCTTTTAATATAAGTAATAATATTATTATTAATAATTATATTTTAAATAACTTATCTAAATATGGATTAATAAAAGAAGATAACTTTTATTGCTATGTAGGAAAAGACGCTTATTTTATAAATAGATATCATTTAAAGTTATTTGATTATCTTAAAATGTTTAAATAAAAACTTTTTATCTTTTATAAATTGTGGTATATTAATTTTATGAAAGTAGAAGTAATTAAATTTGATAATATGGGTAGAGGAATTGGCTATATAGATAATAAAATAATTTTTATACCTAAAAGTGCTCCAGGGGATATAATTGAAGTAGAAATTATAAAAAATAAAAAAGATTATTTAGAAGGGAAGATTATAAATATTATAAAGCCATCAAGAATTCGCAAAGAAATAAAATGTCCTTATTATAATTCTTGTGGTGGATGTGATTTACTACATATTTCTTTAACTGAAGAAATGGAATATAAATTACTTAAAGTAAATGATATTTTAAAAAAGAATAATATTAATTATGATGTTAAGGAAATTATAAAATGTGATAATGAATATAATTATAGAAATAAAATAACTTTAAAAATAGTTAATAAAGAAATTGGTTATTATATAAGTGAAACTCATAATTTATTACCTATTGATAATTGTTTATTAGTAAATGAAGATGTTAATAATTTAATCAAAGATCTTCATCATTTTAATTTAGTTAATGGAGAAATAATAATACGAAGTAATTATAAAAATGAATTATTAATTATTATAAATTCTAATGATGAAATAAAAAATATTGAATATATAATAACTAATCATAATATTGTTGGAATTATTCAAAATAATAAATGTATTTATGGCGAAAATTTTTTAATTCAAAAAATAAATGATTATTTATTTAAAGTTAGTTATAATGCTTTTTTTCAAGTAAATATAAATATATGTGAAAAATTATTTAAATTAATAGATGAATATACTAAAAATTCTAAAAATATTTTGGATTTATATTGTGGTGTAGGTACATTATCTATTGTAGTAAGTCATGATAAAGAAAATGTTGTAGGAGTAGAAATAGTAGAAAATGCAATTAAAGACGCTAATATTAATAAAAATTTAAATAAAATAAATAATATTTCTTTTATATGTAGTGACACTAAAAATATTTTAGATAAAATTATACCTTCTTTTGATACAATTATATTAGATCCACCAAGAAGTGGAGTAGATGAAAAAGTTTTAAAAAAAATCTTAAATACCAACATTAAGCAAATTATATATATATCTTGCAATCCGTTTACTTTAGTAAGAGATTTAAAATTATTATTAAATAATTACCAAATACAAACTTTAAAACTACTTGATATGTTTACTTGGAGTGAACACGTAGAAAGTTTTTGTGTTTTAAAATTAAAATAAATAAGGTTAATTCTAAATTTAAGAAATAGCTTTATCCATAATAAAAAAATTTTTAAAAAAACTATTCACTTTTGAACTAAAAAATGATAAAATTTCAGTTAGAAAGGGAACGACGCAATATTATGAATTATGATAAAATTTTAAAAATTGTTGAAAAAAATAATGGCTATATTACAACAAAAGAAGTTGTGAATAATGGAATACAAAGAAAATTTTTAACAAATATGGTAAAAAAGGGTAAATTAGTAAGAATTTCAAAAGGATATTATGGACTTCCTTATTATATAGAAGATGAATATTATAAAATAGCCTCTAAAAGTAAAAATGCAAGATTTTCAATGGCTACGGCTTTATATTTGCATAATTTATCAGATCGTACACCTCTTTTATACAACATTACTTTGCCTAATGATTATAGTGGAGTTTTGCAAAAAGATAAAAATGTAGTTATTAACTTTGTAAATAGAAATATTTTAGATTTAAGAGCAATAGAAATGACATCTCCTTTTGGTATGAAAATTAAAGTATATGATATTGAAAGAACTATTTGTGATATTATTAAAAATAAAAATAAAATAGATGGAGAAATATTTTCAAAGGCATTAAAAGAGTATGCTAGAAGTAAAAATAAAAATTTAAGTAAACTTACAAAGTATGCCAAAATTATGAAAATTGAAAAGAAAGTAAGTGAATATATGGAGGTATTGTTATAGTGAATAAAGACAAATTAAAAAGTATTATTTTTCGAAAAAGCAAAAGGAAACCACACATATAAAATTCAATTATTCATAATGTACGAACTAGCCACGTAGAAAGTTTTTGTGTTTTAAAATTAATATAAAGATATAATAAAAAAGGATTGAATGTATAGCCATTTTACATAATAAATTTAAATAAATGTTAAATTGTGTAAAAAATAAATAGAAAAATATATTTTAGATATATTTTTTTGTTAGAATTATTAATAGGAGATGATATAAATGTTTATTGGAGAAGAACCAATTCACATTAACGCTGAAAAAGGAAGTATAGCTCCATTGGTATTAATGCCTGGAGATCCATTAAGAGCTAAATATATAGCCGAAAATTTTTTAACTGATGCTAAAGAAGTATGTAATTTAAGAAATATGTTAGGTTTTACAGGAACATATAAAGGTGTAAGAGTAACAGTAATTGGATCTGGTATGGGTATGCCTAGTATGAGTATTTATTCATGGGAATTATTTCATTATTTTAATGTTCAAAAAATTATTAGAATCGGTACATGTGGAGCAGTTAATCCAAATGTAAAAGTTCCCGAACTAATTTTAGCAAATAGTGCTTTTTCTGAATCAAATTTTGCTTATACTTATAATGATTATAAAGAACATATTACCTATCCTTCAATAGATTTAAATAAAACAATTAGCGAAAAAGCAGAAGAATTAAATTATAAACTACATGTAGGAGATATTACAACAATGGATGTATTTGGACCTTATATTGATTATGATCGTGTTTTAAATAGAATCCCAAAAGAATTAAATATAATAGGAGAAGAAATGGAAGCTTTTGCATTATTTCACATAGCTAAATCATTTAATAAAGAAGCTTCTTGTCTTTTAACTGTTGTTGATTCTAAATTTAGTGATGTTGTTTTGAGTGGTGAGATGCGCGAAAAAAGTTTAAATGATATGATTACTTTAGGATTAGAGTCAATAATTAAATAATAAAATTACTCTTTTTTTATCTAAAAAATAGTTTCCTATTACTTAATGCGTGTTATAATAATTTTATTAATTAAATGTGAGGTAGTTATGAACAACATTATTGATTACTTTGAAAAATCAGTTCAAAAAAATAAAAATAAAATCGCAATTATTGAAGGTGAAAAAAGTATAACTTATGAAAAACTAGCTATTTTTAGTAAAAAAATAGGAAGTACTATTGGTTCCATATTATTTAATGAACCCATTATTGTTTTTATGGATAAAGGTATAGATGCTATTACTGCTTTTTTAGGAATAATTTACAGTGGTTGTTATTACAGTTTAATTAATCCCGAATTACCTTTAATACGTATAAATGAAATTAAAAAAATTCTTAATAGCAAAATAGTTATTACTAATGATGAATATTATAATTTAGCTAAAGATTATTTTAAAGATTTAAACATTTTAAATATTAATGAATTAAAACACCATAAAATAAATAATAATATTTTAAATAAATGTTATGAAAAACATATTGATACAGATCCTCTCTATATAAATTTTACATCTGGATCAACTGGTATTCCTAAAGGTGTAGTAATATCTCATCGTTCTGTTATAGATTTTATTAATTATTTTACAAATTTATTTAATTTTAAAGAAACAGATATTATAGGTAATCAAGCACCTTTTGATTTTGATGTTTCTGTAAAAGATATATATTCATCTTTTAAATTAGGAGCTACTTTAGTAATTATTCCTAAAAGTTATTTTTCTAATCCAGCTTTGCTTCTTGATTATATTTGTTTAAATAAGGTTACAACTTTAATTTGGGCCGTATCAGCATTATGTTTAATTACTACTTTTCATGGTCTTGATTATAAAGTTCCAACCACAGTAAATAAAATTCTTTTTAGTGGGGAAGTTATGCCTTTAAAACATTTAAAAAATTGGATGGATAAATTACCTGAAACGATGTTTGTAAATTTATATGGTCCTACCGAAATAACTTGTAATTGTCTTTATTATATTATTGATCGAAAAAAAGAACTTCCAGGTAAAATTCCGGTTGGTAAACCATTTCCTAATGAAAGAGTGTTTTTAATAAACGAAGAAGGTAATATAATAACAACTAAAAATAAAATTGGTGAAATATGTGTAACAGGTAGTTCTCTAGGATTAGGATACTATAATAATAAAGAAATAACTAACAAAGTATTTATCCAAAACCCTTTACAAAATAATTATTTAGAATTAATATATAAAACAGGTGATTTAGCATATCTAAATAATGATAATGATTACATTTTTATGGGAAGAAAGGATTATCAGATAAAATATTTAGGTCATCGTATTGAACTAGAAGAAATTGAAAAAGCAATCATGGATATTAAAGAAGTAATTAGATGTTGCTGTGTCTTTGATGAAGAAAAGTCTAAATTATATGCTTTTTATATAGGTAATATTTCTAAATCTTTATTAAATCAAAATTTAAGAAAAGTATTGCCAATATTTATGATACCGACTAAAATAATACAATTAGAAGAATTCCCTTTAACTAAAAATGGTAAAATAGATCGTAAAAAGCTTTTAGAATACAAAGGAGAATTACAATGCAGTTAGAAAAAATTATAAATGAATATGGAACTCCAAGTTACGTTTTTGATATAGATTCTTTAAATAAAAGGATTAAATATTTAAAAGAAAAATTAGCTGATTATGAAATAGTTTATGCCATAAAAGCAAATCCATTTATTATTAAAGATGCCTCATTATTAGTAGATAGATTTGAAATATGTTCATCTGGCGAATATGAAATTTGTGATAAGTTGATGATAGATTCTCAAAAAATGGTTATATCTGGTGTTTATAAAGATGAAAAAATAATATCAGAAATGCTTCAAAAAAAAGATATATTAAGATATACAATTGAATCACTAAATCAATATTATATGTTAGCAAAATTAGCCCAAAAATATTCCAAAAAAATTCATCTTTTAATAAGATTAACAAGTGGAAATCAATTTGGAATAAATGAAGAAGAAGTAAAAAAAATAATTAAAGAACATGATAGTAATTATTTAATTATTGAAGGTATAGAATATTTTTCTGGTACACAGAAACATTCATTAAAAATTATTAATAAAGAAATAACGTATTTAAAAAATTTTATAAAAGCAATTGAACAAGAATTAAATTTTAAAATTAATGAATTAGAATATGGACCTGGATTACCAGTATATTATTTTAAAGATGAAGAATTTGATGAAGATAATTATTTAAATGAATTAAAAAAATTACTTGATTCTATAGACTTAAAAGTAACAATTGAAATAGGAAGAAGTATTGTAGCATCTTGTGGTTATTATATAACTAAAATAGTAGATATGAAAACTAATAAATATGGCAATTATCTTATACTTGATGGTGGTATAAATCAATTAGTATATTATGGTCAAACAATGGCTATGAGAATACCTTATTTAGATATATATCCTAAAAACAATAAAGAAGAAATATGTTATAATTTATGTGGATCTTTATGTACAACTAATGATATTTTAGTAAAAAATATATCTTTACATAAAGTAAATATAAACGATGTAATTATTTTTAAAAATACAGGAGCTTATTCAGTTACTGAAGGAATATCTTTATTTTTAAGTCATGAATTACCAAAAGTAATATTACATTATTCTAATAAAGATATTTTAGTTAGAAATAATTTTAAAACAAGTGAATTAAATTTTCCAAATATAGAGGAGTAGTGATAAATATGGAAAAATTAATTAATATTTTAGAAGAATTAAATCCAAGTGTTGATTATAATACTTGCGAAAATTTAGTTGATGGAAGATATTTAGATTCCTTAACTATTCTTAGTTTAATAAGTGAAATAGAAGATTGTTTTGGTATTCAAATTCCAACAGTTGAAATAATTCCCGAAAATTTTAATTCAGCTAAAAAAATATGGCAATTAATTAGTAGGTTACAAGAGGAAGAATAATGTCTTACTTTAGTGTTTTGTACATTCTAGTATTTTTACCTTTAGTAATTATTATTTATAATATTTTACCAAAAAAAGTAAAACCCCTAGTGTTACTTTTTTCAAGTTATCTTTTTTTCTTTCTTTATAGTAAATGGTTATTGATTTTTATATTTTTATCATCATTATCAATATATATTGCTGGTATATATATAAAAAAAATAGAGAAGGAAAAAAATGAAAAAATTAAAGATTTAGATATTAATAATAAAAAAATAATAAAAGATAAATATAAGAAAAAGAAAAAAATTATTTTAATAATTGCAATTATTTTTAATGTTTTATTTTTATTTTATTTTAAATATTTAGGTTTTTTTAAAAATATATTAAATAATATATTAAATTTATTTAATTTAAATTTAAAATTTAAAATAATAAAACATTTAGCTCCAATTGGCATATCTTTTTATACTTTGCAAGCAATATCATATTTAGCTGATGTTTATAATGGAAAAATAGAAGCTGAAGAAAATCTTTTAAAGCTTATGCTTTATTTAAGTTTTTTCCCAACTTTAGTAGAAGGACCAATTACAAGATATAATGAAGTAAAAGATAAAATATATGCCGGCCAAAAAGTAACTTATCATAGTTTTTGTTTTGGTTATCAAAGAATATTATATGGCTTATTTAAAAAAATGGTTATAGCAGATCGTTTAAATATTTTTGTTAAAATTATATTTAACTATTATAGTTTTTTTAGAGGACCAATTGTATTTTTAGGAGCTATATTTTATACAATATTATTATATATGGAATTTTCTGGTACTATGGATATCGTAATAGGTACAGGAGAAATTTTTAATATAGACATTCCCGAAAATTTTCGCCAACCATTTTTTTCTAAAAATATTTCTGAATTTTGGAGTAGATGGCATATAACTTTAGGCTTATGGTTTAAAGATTATATTTTTTATCCAGTTTCTTTATCGAAATTTGTAAAAAAGATATCTAATAATTTTAAAAGAATTTTTAATAATCGGGTTTCTTCCTTAATAATGGGAGGCATTGCTTTATTTGCAGTTTGGTCTTTAAATGGATTATGGCATGGAGCCGGATATCAATTTTTATTTTTTGGTTATTATCATTTTTTATTAATATTCATTGGTAATATTTTTGAACCATATATTATAAAATTATTAAAAAAATTACGAATAAATCGTGAAAATTTCTTTTATAAATTATTTAGAATAATTAAAACATGTCTTTTAATATTTATTGGTGAATTATTCTTTAGAGCTAATAGTTTATCTAGTGGACTAAATATGATGAAAATAATTTTAACTAATTTTAGCTTTAAAGGATTTAATAAAGTTATTTTATCTTTAGGTTTAGATATTAAAGACTATATTATATTATCTTTTGCCCTTTTATTTGTTTTTATTATAAGTATTTTAAAAGAAAAACAAATTAATATAAGAAAATCATTAAGTAAAAAAAATATAGTTATTAGATGGACATGTTTTTATGCTTTAATATTAAGTATAATAGTCTTTGGAGCTTATGGTGCTGGATATACACCAGTTGAACCAATATATGCAGATTTTTAGGTGGTTATATGAAAAATATTATAAAAAGTATATTATTTGTCGTAATTTTATTTATTTTATGTAGTCTTATTTCTTGTTTATTATTACCTCATGAAACTATTCGTAAGTATGGATTAATTAAAACATCATCTTATGAAATACTAGCGGAAAATGAAAATACAATTGATTCAGTAATTATTGGTGATAGTTTAATTTATTCTGGAATTAGTCCAATGGAAATATGGAATGAATATGGTATTACAACATTTGATGTTGCTAAAAGTGCTGAATTAATAAATGAATCTTATAAAAATATAAAAGTTGTTATAAATAGTCAACATCCAAAAGTTATTTTCTTTGAAAGTAATGTATTATATCGAGAAAGTAAAAATAAACCATGGTTTTATATATGGCAAGAATTATATAAAACTTATTTTCCTTTAATAACCTATCATAATAATTGGAAAAAATATTTATTTACTAATTTTAATGATTCTTTAGAATTTAGTAAAATAAATACATATAAAGGATATAAATATATTACTAAAACAGTACCTGGTAAAAAATTAAATTACATGAAAGAAGTAAATAAAGAAAAGAGTATTTCTAAAGAAAATAAAAGTTATTTTGATAAAATATATAAATTATGTCAAGATAACAATATTAAATTAATTTTAATTAGTACTCCAAATATGAAAAGTTGGAATTATGCTAAATATTTAGGAACTAAAAAATTAGCTGAAGAATATAATTTAACTTATATAGATTTAAATGTTAATAATCCTTTAAAAATAGATTGGAAAACTGAATCTAGGGATGCAGGTAGTCATTTAAATTATAAAGGATCATTAAAACTATCACATTATATTGGTGAATATTTATATAATACTGGACTTTTTGAAGATAAACGAAATGATCCTTCCTATGCTTCATGGAATAAAGCTTATGATTTTTATAAAAAAAATATAGATTGAAAAATGATCTATATTTTTTAATTTTCATTATAATTTTTTATTAATGTTTCAAATAATTTAACTAAATTATCTAAATCTTTTTTATTTTTACTTTCACAACGTAATGTTATATTAGGACCTGTATTACTTGCTCTTACATAAGCCCAACTATCTTTAAAAATAACTTTTAAGCCATCAATTTCTAAATATTTAAAATTTTTACAATTACAATAATTTTTAATCTTTTCAATAACTTTAAATTTATTATTATCAGAAGAAGGATATTTTCTTTCAGGAATATTATAATATTTTGGAACTGTAGCAATTAATTCACTTAAAGTCTTATCAGTTTTACTTAATATTTCAATTATTCTTAAAGCTGAATATATTGCACTTTCAGTACTAAATAATCTATCATTAAAAGATATATGTCCAACACATTGAATACCAAAAGGAATATTTTCTTTTAAAATTTTTTCTTGAGTATAACTTGATCCAGTTCTACATATTATGGGATTAGCTTTTAATTTTAATATTTCATCTTTAAAATTATCAGAACATTTTGCATCATATAAAAATTTTTTAACTTTTACTTTATCTATTATATTTCTTAAAATAATAACTGCATAATCTTCAATAGCGACCATATTACCAATTTCATCTACTAATCCTAAACGATCTCCATCACCATCAAAAGAAATTCCTATATCAGCTTTTACATCTAATACTTTATCTTTTAACATTTGTAAATTACTTTCAATGCTTGGATCAGGATGATGATTTGGAAAACTTCCATCTGATATATCATTAATATAAGTGACATCTAAATTCAATTTAGAAAATATATCTTTAACAATACAAGTAGTCGCACCATTTGCTGGATCAACAACAACTTTTATTTTCTTTTTTCCCATTTTTATATTACTAATAACATAATTTATATAATCTTCTTTAATACTTCTATTTTCAACTTTTCCTCTACCTTTTATAAAAACATTATTTTCTATATAAGTTTTTAAATCTTTAATCATAACTCCTCTAGCATTAGCAAATTCATCAAAGGAAAATTTAAAACCATTTTCATCACTAGGATTATGACTGGCAGTTATCATAATTCCAAAAAGATTGTTTATATGTCTTGCATAATAATGCATTGGTGTAGTTGTAAGACCATAATCGATAACATTAATTCCTGTTTCTAACAATCCTTTTAATAAACTTTTATGTAATTTTTCACTAGATAATCGATTATCATGAGAAATAACACATTCTTTTTGATTTAAAAATTCTTGTAAATAAGATCCATATCCAAGACCTATTTTATAAGCAACTTTTTCATTTATTTCGCTTGGTACTTTTCCTCTAATATCATATTCTCTAAAAATATTATCTTTCATGTCAATCCCTCTATCTTTTAATATTCTATCATAATAATAAAAAAAATGATAGTTATTGTTGTTTATTTTCATATAGTTATATAGGAGGAAAATTTTTATGAATCATGATTATGAATTTGGCAATAATTTTTTTGATTATGATAATAAATTAGGAATAGAAGGGACAAAATATAATATTTTGGCTCCAGAACAAGAACAAGAAAGACAACCTGGCTTTGAATATTTGATGAACCCCTTACCTATATTTGATAATCCTAATTATAAAGGAAGTGGAAAGTTAAAGGATAAAGTAGCTATTATTACTGGTGGTGATAGTGGACTAGGAAGAGCTGCCGCAGTTGCTTTTGTAAAAGAAGGAGCTAAAGTTGTTATTCCTTATTATGATGAGCATATAGACGCTAATAACACTAAAGAATATATAGAATCACTAGGGGGAGAATGTCTTTTATTATCTGGAGATATTACTGATAAAGAATTTTGTAAAAGAATAGTAGAGGCAACCATAAATAAATTTGGAAAAATTAATATTTTAGTTAATAATGCTGGAGTTCAGTATCAAGCTGATGAACTAGAATTAATAACAGATGAACAATTTGATTACACAATGAAAGTTAATGTTTATGGAATGTTTTACTTAACTAAAGCAGTATTACCTCATTTACATTCAGGCGATTCTATTATTAATTTATCTTCAATTACAACATTTTATGGTGATCCTCAACTTATTGACTATGTTACAACTAAAGGGGCTATAGTTGGTTTTACAAGAGCATTAGCTAGAAATTTAGCATTAAAAAATATTAGAGTAAATGCAATTGCTCCAGGATTTTTTTGGACTCCTTTACAACCAGCTTGTTGGGTTAAAGAAAAAATTCCATCTTTAGGATGCAATTCTGCCATGGCAAGAGGAGCTAACCCTTATGAACTAGCCCCAACTTTTGTTTTTTTAGCAAGTGATGATTCTTCTTATGTAACTGGTCAAGTTATCCATAATAATGGTGGCGAAGTAATGGGCTAAAAGTTTTAAATTAAATACTTTAATAAATGTTAATAAAAGACTAATTATAATTCTTAATTTTTTTAGGTTGACAAAGGAAGTAAAAAATAATAAACTTTAATTAAGATAGAAAGAGAAAGATAGTCTATGAGAAATAAAAGCAAAATAATGTTCGTATGGGGGGGGGTTATTATTAATACTATTATTAATAATACCAATAACTAAAATAAGAAATAATACTTTAAATGAAGTAGAGATACATAGACAGAAAAAAACTTTAAATAAACAATTTGCAATATATAAAGAACAAAATATGGGTAAAGGGGATCATACCTTAACAACAGATACAACGTTTCCAACCCAAGGATATTTTTTGAATACAACAAAATCAGTATGCAAAGATTATCAAGGTAGTACAGTAAGTGGTGCCATAACCTTAAATGATGATATGAGTATAACAGTAGTAAGTAGTAAATCATTATAC
>CANRDZ010000031.1 GCA_947629465.1 uncultured Bacilli bacterium
AAGTAAAAAAATATCAACAAAAGAAGCTACATTTACTGCAAGTAAATTAATAACAAATAAACCAAAAGGATTAAGTAGTAAAGTACTGGGTGATATGTACCGCTTTGTTGGAGCTTGTAATGCAGCCGTTGATGCCGGAACAGCTTCTGGAACTGCTTGTAAAGGAGTAGTAGATAATTTCATATGTTTTGGAAATGGTGCCAAATGTGATTTAACGAGTGATTATATGTATAGAATAATAGGTATAACTGAAGATGGCGAAATAAAGGTTATTAAAAATACAGCAATAAGAGAAGGAAATATAAAGGCTTTTGCCTGGAGTCCAACCACAGGTGATGGAGGGTCGTGGTGGTCATCTTTTCTATACAATAAAATATCTGGTACGGGAGATACTCTTGGATCTTCGGGTGGTTATGATCGTACTAATATCTTTGTAAATAGTGATGCATATTCATATATGTCCTCATCGGGCGAATGGTATAAGAAGATTTCTGATCATTCTTGGTGGTATGGTGACGAGGGCGAGATTAATTCTAAATATATTTCAGATCGTACTGCCGAGTCGCTTTTCTTAATTGAGTCTGGTAAAACCGACAGTTGGAGCGGTGAAGAAACCGATTATGGTCAATCGATGAGATGGACTAATAAGGTTGCCCGGATTTCTTTGATGTATCTGTCTGATTATTATTACTCTTACTCGTTGGATTATATAAGTGATTCGTATGCCAATTGTAAATC
This sequence comes from uncultured Bacilli bacterium, assembly GCA_947629465.1. Classification (GTDB taxonomy): domain Bacteria; phylum Bacillota_I; class Bacilli_A; order RF39; family UBA660; genus SIG200. The sequence continues at coordinate 739 of CANRDZ010000031.1, forward strand.
GGCGTCAGGAAATTGTAAAAATAGTTGGCTTCATATTAATCAAAATGGTGAATCGGACAATTCAGATTACGATTGGACTATGGTACGCTATGGTAAATCTGGATATGACACCTTCGCTTGGACCATCAGAAGTGATGGCAGCACTGGTGCCAATCGTGTCATCCAAAAATCCGCTGTCCGGCCTACGTTCTATCTATCCAATTCTGTAAAATTAAAGGGTTCAGGAACATTATCAGATCCATTTGTTGTTCAAGCTTAACCCGAGAAGGAAAACTCGTAAAAACCTTCATAGACTTAATCTTTTGAGAGAATTTAATTCTCTCTTTTTTTGGAAAATAATTAATTATTTATTTTAGGTAAAAAAATTGATAAAATAAAATAGAGGGATAGATAATGAAATATATTAGTAAAGAAAATATTAAAAATAAAAGGATATTATTAAGATGCGATTTTAATGTTCCTGTTAATGATAATAAAATAACTGATGTTAGTAGAATAACTAAAAGTTTTAAAACGATTAATTATTTATTAGATAACAATAATAAAATAATTTTATTAAGTCATTTTGGCAGAGTGAAAAGTGAAGAAGATAAAATTAAAAATAGTTTATATATAGTGTATGAATATTTAAAAAAATTTTATGATATAGATTTTGTTAGTAATCCTTTAAATTTAGATGTTATAAATAATAGTGATAAGAAAATATTTTTAGTAGAAAATACTAGGTATACTGATATACCTGTAAAAAAAGAAAGTTCTAATGATTTAGATTTAGCTAAATATTGGAGTAAATATGCAGATGTATTTGTTTTGGATGCTTTTGGATCAATGCATCGTGTTCATTCATCTACTGCTGGGTTATCTAATTATTTACCAACATATTTAGGATTTTTAGCTGAAGAGGAAATTATTAATTTAACTCCCCTTTTAAGTAAAATAGATTTAGTTATTATGGGTGGCGCTAAAGTAGATGATAAAATAAATATAATTGAAGGTATACTTCCGAAATGTACCAATTTAATTATAACAGGAGGTATTTTAAATACTTTCTTGAAAGTAATGGGTTATAATATAGGTAATAGTTTAGTTTCTAATGATGAAGAAATTTTAGATAAAGTTAAAGAAATTTTAAATAAAAATAAAGATAAGATATTATATTCTAATAAATTTATTGTTAAAAGAGGTAATGATAATTTAGAAGTAGCACTTGATGAAATAGAAGATAATGATATTATTTATGATAATTTAATAGATTTAGATAATATTATTAACAAATCTAAAGTAATTTTTTTAAATGGTACTTGTGGTATGTGTGAAAATAATGAATATAAAGGTGGTACTATAAAATTATTAGATACGTTAGCTAATAGTGGTAATGATGTCTATATTGGTGGTGGAGATACTGCTTCTTTTGTTAAAATATTTAATTTAGAAGAAAAATTTAAATATGTTTCAAGTGGGGGTGGTGCAACTTTAGAATACATAAGTAATGGTGATTTGAAAGCTTTAAAATACATTAAAGAAAATTTACAATAGAATGCAAATTCTAATAATATTTTTAGTAAAAATGAATTTTATTGCAAAATTGCGAATTGCTTATTCCGTAAGAAATGAAGAAACCTTAAAAAGAGAATTAAATTTTTTAAATTCAATAAATGACTATAAAATATATTTTGATTATGGATATGGATTCCGAAGTAGATTATGATGGAATTAGAAAAATGAATGTTTTAGATTGGTTATTAAAAAATAATGTTGAAAAGTAATAAGTTATCAACATTATTTTTTAAATTATTACTTTAGTATGTGGTTTGCGGAAACGCAAACCATCAAAAAACCACTAGCTAAGCTAGTGGGAGTTAAAAGACTTATAGTTATAACATCTCTCGCATGCTATAATATTGGCTGTTCAAACCCAATATAAAGCATGAAAGGAGAGAGATGTTATGGCTAAAAGTTTATCACATACAAGGTATATGTGCAAGTACCACGTAATACTTGTGCCAAAATTTAGAAGAAAAATAATATATAATAAATTAAGAAAGGATATACAGGGATATATTAAAGATTTATGCAAATGGAAAGGTGTCGAAATAGTAGAAGGACATATGATGCCTGATCACGTACATTTGCTGTTAGATATACCACCAAAAATGAGTGTGTCATACTTCATAGGATATTTAAAAGGGAAGAGTGCATTAATGGTATTTGAACAACATAGCAACTTGAAATATAAGTTTGGAAATAGACATTTTTGGACAACAGGATATAAGATAATGAAAGCAATAAAAAGTAAGAGTGATAACGAAATAAAATCATATATAATCAAAAAAGAAAATGAAGGAAAACAAAAGAAAGTAGCCAAAATCGCAGGATTAAATAAATTTTTAAGAATTTACTATGGAATTGTAAGAAAAAAATACAAAGAATTAGAAATATGGTATTAAATAAAATATATTTTAAAAAAGACCTAAAAATAGGCCAATTTTAGTTTGCTTTAAATTAACTTTAAAATAAATTTAACAAATTCACAAAAAACTATTGATTTTTATTAGCAAGTTTTTATAGATAAATTATTCTTTAATAAAAAAATATAAATTAATTATAAAAAAGCTATTTTTTAACAAAAATTTATTTAATTTATTGTTTATTTAGTCAATTATTTGGTTAAAAAAATTTAAAAAGGGATATAATCGTCAGAGTTCGACAAATGTTTACACTGATAGACAAAACTTGTCAAAACTTCCTATGGCTTTTTGTCAAATATTATTTTATAATGAATTTACAAGCAGTACAAAAATTATTTAAAAAAGGAGAGAATAATGAAAAACAGCATTAAAGTTTTAGTTATTGATAATAATGAATCATTAACTAAAGATTTAGAGAAGTATTTTGGCAGTCATGAAGTAATTAAAGTAGTAGCTTGTAAAAATAATGGAGAGGAAGGTCTTAGTTATTTAATAAATAATATTAATAACGTTGATGTTATAGTAATGGATCTTATTTTACCTAAAATGGATGGTTTATATATTTTAAGTGAAATGGCTTTAAGAAAAATTAGAAAAAATGTTATTATAACAACTAATTTTAAAGATGAGCATATCTTAGAAGAAGCTAATCGTTATGGTATTGATTATTATATGTTAAAACCTATTAACTTTGCTAGTTTAGAAAAAAGAATTTTATCTATTAATTTAAATAGTAAAGATACGAAAAATAAAGTATTTAGTTTAGAGAAAGTTCTTACAGAGTTACTCCATAATTTAGGTATTCCATCACATGTGAGAGGATACCAATATATAAAAGAAGGAGTTCAAATAGTATTTAAAGAAAGTAATACTATTTCATATATAACAAAAGATGTTTATCCGGAGATAGCTAAAAAATTTGACACTACTCCAACAAGAGTTGAAAGAGCAATAAGACATGCTATTGAAATAAGTTGGAATAGGGGAGATTTAAATTTAATGGAAAGTATTTTCGGAAATAGTATAAATATTAATCGTGATAAGCCTACTAATGCAGAATATTTAACTACAATAGCTGATAAATTGAAAGTAGATAATAATCTAATATATAATTAAGTAAAAGAGGCAACTTTTTTACTTTTTTTATGTTCTTTAAAATGATAGAAAATTGTAATTTTTTAATAATTATGTTATATTTAATTTAAGGTGAATACTAATGAAAAAAATTCTAACTATTATTTTAGATGGGTTTGGAATCCGAGATGAAGAGAATGGTAACGCGATTAAAAAGGCACAAATGAAAACATTTAATAGTTTATGGAATGAATATCCTCATTCAACTTTAATGGCAAGTGAGGAAGCTGTAGGACTTCATAAAGGACAATTTGGTAATAGTGAAACTGGCCATTTAACTATTGGAGCAGGAAGACTTATAAAACAAAATGAAACTTTAGTTGATGAATTTTTAGATGGTGATGTTTTACAAAATGAAACATTTAATGATTTACTAAATTATAAAGATAAGGATATTCATCTTATGGGCCTTGCTAGTGATGGAAATGTGCATGCTGGAATTGATGATTTTTTAAAACTTTATGTAATATTAGTTAAAAATGGTTTCAAAAAAATACATTTTCATATTATAACTGATGGCAGAGATACTGGTATTCATGATGCTTATAAATATATTTATGAGATTCTAAATTTAATTAATAATTATAAAATTGGTGATATAGCTACTATTTGTGGTAGATATTATGCTATGGATAGAGATAAAAATTATGATCGGACTAAAATATATTATGATTTAGTAACTAAAGGAATTGGCGAATATACTGAAAATATAAAAAATACAATTTATAATATGTATGAACATAATGTAACTGATGAATTTATGAAACCTTTGATAGTAAAAAAGAATGCAATTATTAAAAATGGTGATGTTTTAATATGGATGAATTATAGAGCTGATCGAGCAAAGCAAATATTGTCATCGTTTATTTTAGAAGATTTTTCTTATTTTAATCGTCTTAATTTAAATGATTTAAAAGTATATAGTTTTTTACCAATTGATAAAAATATAAAGACTAATTATTTTATTAATGAACCAGTAATAAATAATCCTTTAGGTTTATATTTAGAAAAGTTGGAATTTACGCAAGCAAGAATTGCGGAAACCGAAAAATTTCCTCATGTTACATATTTTTTTGATGGAGGTTATAATGGAAAAATTAATAAATGTAATGAATTTTTAATTCCTTCACCTAAAGTGGCAACATATGATTTAAAACCAGAAATGAGTGCTGTTGAAATTACTAAAAAGTGTATTGAATGTATGGTTCAGGATTATGATTTTATTTTAATGAATTTTGCTAATCCGGATATGGTAGGACATACAGGAAATTTTGAAGCGACAGTTAAAGCTTGTATGGCAGTAGATTTATGTTTAGAGAAAATTGTTGAAAAAGCTTTTGAAAATTTTTATAAAGTAATTATTTTAGCTGATCATGGTAATGCTGATATCATGTTTGATGAAAATGGGAATAAAGTTACTACTCATACTTTAAGCAAAGTTCCTTTCATTATTTTAGATAAAAGTATTAAATTAAAGGATAGTGGCGATTTGACTATGGTGGCTCCAACAATTTTGGAATATATGGACATTGCTATTCCAGATGAAATGAAAGATTCAGATATATTATTAAAATAGGAGGTATTTAATGAGTAGAAGGAAAAGAAAAAAATTAATATTTATAATAGTCATATTACTTACACTTTCTGTAATATGTTTTACTAGTGTTATTTATTTAAATAATAGAAAGGATCCAAATGCTTTTATGAATAATAATCCCTCTAAAGATAATCCTTCAAGTTCAGATGTTGATCCAGTTGAATTATCGTTAAGAAAAGAAACATATTTTTTGGAAAGAAATTTGTCTAGATATTTGCGTTATGCTAAAGAAAATCCTTCAAAAGATATGGAAGAAGTTGTAAGATGTGTTAATGCTAATATAGATTCAGAATTTTATACTAATGTTGTTGATACTAATTTAGATGATGGCTTATTAGTGTTAGTTAACAAGTATCATAAATTAGCAAGTGATTATGAACCTGATTTAGTTAAAATGGATACAAAGTATTCTTATGATAATAAATATATGAATGCTGTTGCTTATGAACATTTAAAAGATATGATTGATGCTGCTTTATTAGATGGAATTAAATTATATAATATTTCGTCATATAGAAGTTATCAAACTCAAACTGATTTATATAATCGTTATGTTAATAAAGATGGCAAAGAAGCTGCTGATACATACTCTGCAAGAGCAGGATATTCTGAACATCAAACTGGATTAGCTACAGATTTAAATACAGCAGATGAAAATAAACATTTTGAAAATTCACCTGAATATGCATGGCTTTCTAAAAATGCTTATAAATATGGTTTTATCGAAAGATATCCAAAAGATAAAGAATATATTACTGGTTATATTTTTGAACCTTGGCATTATCGTTATGTTGGTGAAACAGTTGCTAAATATATTTATGATCATCAAATAACTTTTGATGAATATTATGCATATTTTATTGAAAAATAAGGGAGTGATAGTAGTGAATGAAAATTTAGATATTAAAGAAAGTAATTTAAAAGTTAAAAATAAATTTAAAATACCTTTATTTATAATTTTTATTTTAATAATTTTATTAATAAGTGTTGGAATTTTAATAAATCTTAATCATAAATTAGATAAAAGTCCTGACAATATATATTATGCTTCAATAGATATGATGGAAAGTAAATTATCAAAGATAATTTCTGAAAACGAAGTAACATTTAATAATAAATTTAGTAATAAAGGTAATATTAAAATAAATTTAACATCTAATGATGAAGAGTTAAAAAAACTTTCTAATATTATAAATAATTTTGATATTAATTATGTTAACGAAATGGATTATCAAAATAAAGTTACGAATACTCTATTTGGCGTAAGTTATAAAAACAATAAAATAGCTGATTTAAATTTAATGATTAAAAATAATGATGCTTTTGTTAATTTAGAAAATTTATTTGATAAAGTAATTAAAATATCTAATGATTCTATTAAAGATATTTGGAACTTAAATTATTCACAAGATTTATTAACTATATTAGAAAATATGAGTAAAATAATTAAAGATAATTTAAAAGAAGATTATTTTACTAAAGAGAAAACTAATATTTTAATTAATGATAAAAAAGTAGATGTTTATAATTATGAAATGTATGTTTCCAAAGATGAACTTAATAAATTGATATCAAATATTTATAAAAGTATCATTAGTAACAATAATTTAATGACTGCTTTATCTAATATAAGTAAACAAAGTAAGGAAGTACTTATAGAAAAATTAGAAAATGTTGATGAAGTTAATCATGATTTAAAGATAAATGTTTATTTAAATATGAAAAATAAAATTGAAAAAATCGAAATTAATGCTAAAAATAGTTTAAAAATTGAAAAAATAAATAATAATACTTATGAAATAAATATTTTAGAAAATGAAAAAAATACTAAAATAGGAACATTTAATATTATTGGTAATACTTATGAATTTGAATTAGAAATTGAGGGAGTTATCTTAAAAGGAAATATTGTTAATAAAAATAATAAATTTGATTTTTTAATATCAATAGATTATGAAAACAGTATTTTTTCAGTAAGTTGTGAGACTAATAATAAGGAGAAAAAATTTGAAATTATAATTAATAATGATAATAATATTTTAAATTTAAATATTAATAACGTTATTGATAATATAGAGTCTGTCAAAGAATTTAATATAAATAATTATGTAGATTATAATATGATTACTAGTGAAAATGTTATTTATATATTAAATAAATTATTAAATAATGAGGGAGCAAATTTATTAAAGGAAGATTTGAATAGCTTAAATATTAATGATTATTTTGAATATGGTAATGGAACTGAACAAATTATGTAATAAAGGTTGTTAGCAAAGCATTTTTGAAACAACCTTTTGTTTTGGTGTATAATTAAAAGAGAGGTTTATATGAATGATTTGTTTATAAAATTAAGAAAAAAATATCCTGATTTTATTTATAATAAATATGAATATTTTTTAGATGAAAATTATTTAAACATTAAATATTATTTTGAAATACCTAATTTAATGAATTTTAATCCAATTATATCATTAAAAGTTCCTAAAACTATTTCTTTAGAAGATAATTATTTAAAAGAATTAATATTTCAAATTGGTTTAATAGAAATTATAAGTTATATTAAATGCACATGTAGTCCCAACATTATAATTAAGGCAGGATTTATTAATAAAGAACAAATTAAATGGCTTAAAAAATTGTATTTTAATGGTTTGGGTGAATTTTTATATTGTAATGATATAAAAATTAATGAAGATGATTTATTTAATTTTCAAGTTGATGGTGAAAAATTAGAATTAAAAGAAATTAATTTTAAAACTAAAGGGAATTTAATACCTGTTGGAGGAGGAAAAGATTCAGCAGTAGTTTTAGAACTATTAAAAAATGAAGATAATACTTGTTTTATATTAAATCCTAAAAGTGCTAATATTGCTTGTGTTAATATTTCAAATTGTAATTATATTATTTGTAAAAGAATAATTGATTCAAAATTGTTAGAATTAAATTCAAAAGGTTATTTGAATGGACATACACCGTTTAATGCATTACTTTCTTTTTTAAGCTATTTAACAGCTTATATTTATCATAAAAAATATATTATTTTGGGAAATGAAGGAAGTGCAAATGAATCAACAGTTCCAAATACAAACATTAATCATCAATATTCAAAATCTTATGAATATGAAAAAGATTTTAATAATTATATAAAATATTTAAATTTAGATATCCATTATTTTAGTTTATTAAGACCTTTAAATGAATATCAAATTGCTTTATTGTTTTCACATTATGAAAAATATCATTTAGCTTTTAGAAGTTGTAATAAAGGTAGTAAAAATGATAATTGGTCATGGTGTTGTAATTGTGCTAAATGTTTATTTGTATTTATTATTTTGAGTCCTTTTTTATATAAAGAAAAACTAGTAAATATATTTGGTGAAGACTTATATGACAAAAAAGAACTATTACCAATTTTTTTAGATCTTATAGGAGAGGGCAATAATAAACCTTTTGAATGTGTTGGTACTTATAAAGAAGTAAAATGGGCAGTTAGTAGTTTAATAAACAAATTAGAAAATTTACCTTATTTATTAAAATATTATAAAGAACATTATGATTTAGAAGAAGATTCGTTTTTAGAAAATCAATTTAATTTAGAAAATAATTTAAATAAACATTTTTTAACTATTTTACAAAAGGAGATGCGTAAGTATGTTAGAAAAAATAATTGAATTTTTTGAAAATAAAAAAATTGCAATTTTAGGGTTGGGAAAAGAAGGAATATCTACTTATAAGTTTATAAGAAAATATCTTGCTAATCAATTTATAACATTATTAGATCAAAAAGATATAAGTGATAATGCATTATTTAAAAATGATAATAATCTTGAAATTATTTATGGAGATAAGTATTTAGAAAATTTAAATAACTATGATATTATTTTAAAATCGCCAGGAGTTGTTTTAAATAATATTAATGATGAAGTAAAAAATAAAATTTATTCTGAAATTGAAATATTATTAAAATATAAAAGAGAAAATGTCATTGGTATTACTGGGACAAAAGGAAAAAGTACAACATCTTCTCTTTTATATAAAGTATTAAAAAATAATAAAAAAGATGTTTTTATTTTAGGTAATATTGGCAACGCTATTTTTGATGATTTGGATAAAATAAAAAATGATTCATTACTAGTAGTGGAAATGTCTAGTCATCAATTAGAATATGTTAATTATTCACCTCATATTGGAATTATTTTAAATCTTTTTCAAGATCATTTAGATCATGCTGGAAGTGTTGAACTTTATCATAAAAGTAAATTAAATATATTTAAATATCAAAATAAAGAAGATTATGCCATATATGAATTGGATAATAAATATTTAAATGATTATTTAAAAGATCCAGTTTATAAAGCTAAAAAATATTGTTTTCAAGAAGAAGAAAATAATAAATTAAATACTATGTATATTAAAGAAAATAATATTTGGTTAAATAAAGAAAAAATATATAATTTAAATCAACAACGTAAATTGTTGGGAATGCATAATTTAAAAAACATTATGGCTGTTTTAATAGTGGCAAAGATTCTTAATTTAGATATGAATATTACTATAGATACGATTAGATACGATAAATAATTTTGAACCTTTACCATATAGAATGGAATTTGTTGGAACATATAATGATATAAATTATTATTGTGATACAATTGCAACTATACCAGAAGCGACTATTTTTGCTTTAGAAAGTTTAAAGAATATAAAAACATTAATTATAGGTGGTCAAGATAGAGGGATAGATTATACGAAGTTTATTGATTATTTAAACAATAGTTTAATTGATAATTTAATTTGTATGCCAACTACAGGAAATAAAATAGGTCAATTTATTAATAATAAAAAAGTTTATTTTGTAGATACATTAAAAGATGCAGTAGAAATAAGTAAAAAAGTTACTCCCAAAAATATGGGGTGTTTATTAAGTCCAGCAGCAGCAAGTTATGAATATTATAGAAATTTTGAAGAAAAAGGGGATGAGTTTAAAAATTTAATTAAAAAAATATAATTTTTTGGTTGCATTTTACATATTTACTGTGTTATAATCATATTCGTATGACTGCGATGATATGCGAGGTTGCTGATACGCTAGGATAAGTTGGTAAATATTATTCTAGAAATTAGGGAATTCGGATGGAGCAAGTCTATACTAGATATAGGCGAAAGGAGGACATTAAAAATGTCAAATAAAGTTAGAATCAATTTAAAAGCATATGATCATAGATTACTTGATGTAGCTGCTTCTAAAATTGTAGAAACTGTAAAAAGAACAGGTGGGGAAGTATCTGGACCAGTGCCTCTTCCAACAGAAATTGAAAAATTTACTGTATTAAGAGCTGTTCACAAATATAAAGATTCACGTGAACAATTTGAAAGAAGAACTCACAAAAGACTTGTGGATATTAAAAACCCAAGTAAAGAAACTATTGATGCATTAAGTCATTTAGATTTACCAAGTGGCGTAGACATCGAAATTAAAACTAGTAAAAATTAAAGAAAGGAATTAAAAAAATGAAAGGAATCTTAGGACGCAAAGTTGGAATGACTCAAGTATTTACTAAAGATGGTAAATTAATTCCGGTAACAGTTGTTGCTTGTGATGAAAATGTTGTAATGCAAGTTAAAACTGTTGAAAAAGATGGTTATAATGCCATTCAACTAGGCGTATTTGAAAAGAAAAAAGCAAGTGCAAATAAGGCTGAAATAGGTCATGCACAAAAAGCAAACACTACACCTAAGCGCTTCTTAAAAGAAATAAGAGATGTAGATGCTACTTATAATGTTGGAGATAAAGTTGGAGTAGATGTATTTAGTGTTGGCGAAATAGTTGATGTAACAGGTACATCAAAAGGTAAAGGTACACAAGGTGTAATTAAAAAATGGAATCAATCTCGTGGACCTATGGGACATGGATCACATTATCATAGAGGTCCTGGTTCTTTAGGTACAATGCTTCCTAAAAGAGTATTAAAGGGTAAAAAACTTCCAGGACATATGGGAGTTGAAACTGTAACAATTCAAAATTTAGAAATTGTTGAAGTAAATAATGTTGATAATTATATTTTAATTAGTGGCAATATTCCAGGTGCAAAAAATTCTTTAGTTTATATTAAATCTGCAGTTAAAAATTCTAGAAAAGAAAATGCAAAAGAATTAATAACTTATGAAGAAGAAACTGTAGTTGATGAAGTTGTTGAAAATCCAACAAATGAAACAGTTGAAGATGAAATTGAAAATAATGTTGAAGAAAATGTAGAACAAGAAGAAACTAAAGAAGAAAATCCAGAAAAGGATCCTGAGACTAATAATTAGTCTAGAAAGGGAAAAAATATGACAAAGATAAGTGTTAAAAATTTAAATGGTGAAGTTGTTAAAGACATTACTTTAAATAGTGATATTTGGAATATTGAAGTAAATGATGATGCTTTAAAGAAAATGATTCGTTTACAACTAGATAGTATGCGTCAAGGAACAAGAAAAACAAAATCAAGATCAGAAGTATCAGGTGGTGGAAGAAAACCATGGAAACAAAAAGGTACTGGACGTGCTCGTCAAGGTAGTATTCGTGCAACACAATGGCGTGGTGGCGGAATACCTATTGGTGTTGATAATAGAGATTATTCATTTAAAATTAATAAAAAAGAAAGAAGTTTAGCATTAAAAACTGCTTTAACTTATAAAGCAAAAGATAAAGCTTTAATTGTTTTAGATAAAATTGATTTTAAAACTTTAAAAACAAAAGAAGCTATTAATATGTTAGAAGCATTAAAATTAACAGGAAAAACAATTTTTGTAACAGATGATGAAAATGAAAATTTATATATGGCTACAAGAAATTTAGGAAATGTTTTAGTTTTAATGGCTGATGAAATTAATTGTTATGATTTAGTTAATGCTGATACTTTAGTAGTAGAAGAGAATGCAATTAAAAAAATTGAGGAGGGGCTTAAATAATGAAACATTATAGTGATATTATTTATTCGCCGGTTATTACTGAAAAAAGTATGGCTGAAAGAAAAAATAACGTTTATACATTTAAAGTAGCTAAAACTGCTACAAAAGATGAAATTAAATTTGCTATTGAAGAAGCATTTAAAGTAAGCGTTAAAAGTGTAAATACATTAAACACTAAAACAAAAAGACGTAGAGTTGGAAAATATGAAGGAACAACTAAAGCTTATAAAAAAGCAATAGTTACATTAAATCAAGGCTCTACTATAGATTTATAGGAGGAAAAAATAATGGCAATAAAACATTTTAGACCTACAACTAATGGACGTAGGGGAATGAGTACTTTAGGTAATGAAGAAATTACTATTAAAAATAATCCTACTAAATCTTTAGTTGTTAAAGTAAATAAAACTGGTGGAAGAAATAATCAAGGTAAACTTACTGTTCGCCATATAGGTGGTGGACATACTAAAAAATACCGTGTTATTGATTATAAAAGAAATAAAATTGGTGTTACTGGTCGTGTTGCGACAATTGAATACGATCCAAATAGAAATGCAAATATTGCATTAATCAATTACCGTGATGGTGAAAAAAGATATATTATCGCTCCAAATGGTTTAAAAGTTGGAATGATAATTGAAAATGGTGAGGGCGCTGATATTAAAGTTGGAAATTCTTTACCTCTTCAAAATATTCCTGTTGGAACAATGGTTCATTGTATTGAATTAAAACCTGGTAAAGGAGCAGAATTATGTCGTGCAGCTGGGGCTGCTGCTCAAATTCTTGGTCGTGATGGTAAATATGTAATTGTTCGTTTACAATCAGGTGAAACTAGAAAAATTTTAGGTGTTTGTATTGCAACAATTGGTATTGTTGGTAATGAAGATGCTAATCTAGTTAATTTAGGAAAAGCTGGAAGAAAAAGACATATGGGAATTAGACCTACTAACCGTGGTAGTGTTATGAACCCTAATGATCACCCACATGGTGGTGGTGAAGGTAGAGCCCCTGTTGGACGTAAGAGTCCTATGACTCCTTGGGGTAAACCAGCCCTTGGTCATAAAACTCGTAAATCTAAAAAAGCTTCTGAAAAACTAATTATTAGTAGGAAGAGTAAATAGGAGGATAAAATGGCAAGAAGTTTGAAAAAAGGACCTTATGTTTTAGATTCACTTTTAAAAAAGGTTCAAGATTTAAATAAAGAAAATAAAAAAACAGTTATTAAAACTTGGTCTAGAAGAAGTACAATTTATCCTGATTTTGTTGGACATACAATTGCTGTTCATAATGGTAAAGATTTTATTCCAGTTTATATAACTGAAGAAATGGTTGGTCATAAACTTGGTGAGTTTGCTTTAACTCGTAAGTTTACTGGACATGCTGGTGGAGGTAATAAATAATGGAAGCTTACGCAATACATAAAGGCGCTATTATTAAACCACGTCTTGCTCGTATGACTATGGATTTAGTTAGAGGTAAAGATGTAGAAAGTGCAAGAAATATACTTGAAACCACTAATACAAAAGCTAGTAGAATGATTCTTAAAGTTTTAAATTCTGCTGTAGCTAATGCTGTTAACAATAATGGAATGGATGAAAGTGATTTAGTTATTAAAGAATGTTTTGTAAATCCTGGAAGAGTATTAAAAAGAATACAATTTGCTTCTCGTGGAAATGTAGATAGACATGATAAAAGAACTAGTCATATTAAAATTGTTGTAACAGATAATAAGATGGAAGGAGATGCTAAATAATGGGACAAAAAGTTAATCCTGTCGGATACCGTTTGGGCGTTAATAAAGATTGGGATTCACGTTGGTATAGTAAAAAAGATTATGCTGATTTATTAAATAAAGATATTAAAATCCGTGAATATATACTTTCTAATTTAAAAGATGCATCTATTTCATCTGTAATAATTGAAAGAAAAAATAAAAAATGTGAAATTACTATTAAAACTGCTAAACCAGGTGTTATCATCGGTCGTGGTGGTGAAGATATTGAAAAACTTCGCAAAAAAGTATCTAAATTAGTTGATGAAGAAGTATTCATTAATATTGTTGAAGAAAAAAATCCTAATTTAAATGCTAAATTAGTTGCAGATAATATTGCAATGCAAATCGAAAATAGAGCTCCATTTAGAGCTGCACAAAAAAGAGCTATTAGAGATACTATGAAAGCTGGTGCTAAAGGAATTAAGACTTTAGTATCTGGAAGACTTAATGGAGTTGAAATGGCTCGTAGTGAAGGATATACAGAAGGAACTGTTCCTCTTCATACAATTCGTGCTGATATTGATTATGCTCAAAGTGAAGCAAATACAACATATGGAAAAATTGGCGTAAAGGTATGGATTTATAAAGATGAAATTCTACCAGCTAAAAAAATAGTTAAGAAGGAGGCGACTAGCCATGTTGATGCCAAAGAGGACTAAATACAGAAAGTCGCATAGATTAACATATGATGGTCATGCAAAAGGAAATACAGTTTTAACTAAAGGTGATTATGGACTTGTAGCACTTGAAGGTGCTTGGATATCAGCTCGTCAAATTGAAGCTGCTCGTATTGCTATGACACGTTATATGAAACGTGGTGGAAAAGTATTTATTAATATCTTCCCACATTTACCTTTAACTATGAAACCTTTAGAAACTCGTCAAGGAAAAGGAAAAGGTAATGTTGAACAATATGTTGCTGTAGTTAAAGAAGGTAAAATTATGTTTGAAATAAGTGAAATTGATGAAGCAACAGCTAGAGAAGCTTTACGTTTAGCTTCACATAAACTTCCGATCAAATGTAAATTTATTAAAAAGGATGGTGAATAATAGTGGATATTAAAGAAATTAGAAAATTATCTGATGCTGATTTAAAGAAAAAGATAGTTGAAACTAAAGAGGATTTATTCACAAAAAGAATGCAACAAGCTAATGGTACTTTAGAAAAACCAATAGTATTAAGAGAATTAAGAAGAAATGTTGCAAAAATGAAAACTGTTCTTAAAGAAAGAGAATTAAATGGAGGTAATAAGTAATGGCTAAAAGAGTACAAGAATTAGTTGGTAAAGTAGTAAGTGATAAAAACGATAAAACTATAACTGTTTTAGTCGAAACTTACAAACGTCATCCATTATATAATAAACGTGTTAAATATTCTAAAAA
>CANRDZ010000032.1 GCA_947629465.1 uncultured Bacilli bacterium
TTGCTTTTATTTCTCATAGACTATCTTTCTCTTTCTATCTTATTTAAAGTTTATAATTTTTTCTTTCCTTTGTCAACCTAAAAAATTTAATTATATTTTTAAAGTTACTTCATCATAATCTTCTATTAAAAAAGCATTAGCGTCATCTGTATCAAGATGTAATTCTAATACACCTTTAGATGTAACTTTTACTTCAGCATCAATTATTCCACTTTTAACTCCATCAATTCTTACTTTAACCATATCTTTATCTTTTACTCCAAGTCTTTTAGCATCATCTTCATTCATATGAACATGGCGGTTAGCTATAATTAATCCTTTTACTTCAATTTTTGCTTTTTCTGTTTCTAATGTTATATAAAGACTATCAGAAAGGTCTCCACTTCTTCTTACTGGAGGATTTAAATTTAATACTCTTGCATCTTTTTTAGATATTTCAATTTGATTATAATTTCTTAATGGTCCCACTACTCTAACGTTATTAATTTTATTTTCACCATTTTTAATAGTTAATGTTTTAGTACTTGCATATTCACCTATTTGAGATAAATCATTTCTTTTTATCATCTCATCATCAAATAATAAATCATAAGTTTCTTTAGTTAAGTGAATATGTCTATTACTAACTCTTGCTTTAATTGGTATCATCATTATAATCACCTAGTATAATTATATAATAATTTAAATTATAAATAAATTAAAATATTATATTATAATTTAAAATTTTTGAATAAATATAAATTAAATAAACATAATATAAATGGTGATGAAATGAAAAAACCTGGCTGTAGTAAATGTAATGAAGCTCAAATGCAAGGAAAATGTTATATCGATAAAGATAGTGGACTTTTATGTGTTGAACTTGTTAAAAAAATTGATCTACCAAAAGGTAAAAAAGTATTAGTGCCACAAATATGTACTGAATGTGGTACAACAGAATGGATTACAATTGATACTTGTGAAGATGAAAAAAATTAACCATCGCGTTAATTTTTTTTATTTAAATTCTATTGATAGTAATTACTTTATCATTATCATAAATTATTTCATAGATATCATATAAAGTATCTGTATCATCATAAATTATTTTATCATTAAACTCTAATATTAAATTTTCATCTAAATTATAACCTACTTTAGCAAACTTTAGTAAATAACCTAATATTGCTCTTTTATGAGTAAATAAACAAATATTGTCTTCTTTAATTGTTTTAATATAATTATTTAATCTATTACCAACATCTACTAAAGATTCACCATTAGGTAATTTATAAGTAAATTCATGATCTTGAAGTCCTTTAACCATTTTCATATTTTTACTACCTAAAGTACCAACTTTACAATCATTTAATTTTTCTGTTAAAGTTATAGGAATTTCTAATTTTTCAGATAAATATTTAGCAGTTGAAACTGTACTACTATAAACACTAGTATAAATTTTATGAATTCCTTGTAGTTCTTTAATATTACTTATTTTTTCTGCTACTTCTTCACCTTTTATTGAAAGAGGTCTAATAACTCTTATTACATCTAAATCCATATCTGCAAAATCTAAATGATCTAATAATAAATTATTACTAATTAAATATAGTTTCATCTTCTTTTTCACCTTCATCTATTAAATTTATATCTGCATTATTGGAATTAATTTTATCAACTTCAACATTCTTAATACTTTGAAATCTTTTTGTTATTTTCTCTGTTGTTGTATGTAATTCATCTATACTTTGATTGACACTTTTAACACTTCTTGAAAGTTTATCCCATCTTTCTTTATAACGATTAAATTCTATTCCTAATTTATCAAGTTCTGTATGGATAACTTCAGCATATTTATCTCTTTCCATATTTTTTAAAATCATACTAATTATTGATAATGTACTAATTAATGTTGTTGGTCCAGTAATCCATACTTTTTTTTCATAAGCATAGTTAATTAATTCAGGATGATAAGCATTTATTTCTGCAAATAAAGCTTCAGCAGGTAAAAACATAATAGCTTCATCAGAAGTTTCTCCTGGAATAATATATTTATTACTAATATCATTTATATGTTTTTTTACATCATTAACAAAATTTTTTTCAAATAATAGCCGTTCTTCTTTACTTCTATTTTTATCAACCATTCTTTGATAATTTTCTAAAGGAAATTTACTATCTATGGCAATAGTTCCTAAAGGAAGTGGTGCATATAATAGGCAATCTGCAACTGAACCATTACTTAATTTATGTTGAATACTATAAATATTTTGTCTTTCATTATTAGATGCTGGTCCAAAAGCATTATTTAAAATGTATTCAAGATTAACTTCTCCAAATGTACCTCTTGTTTTTTTATCAGTAAGAACACTTTGTAAAGAAACTATTTCTGTATTTAATCCATCTATCTTTTTTTGAGCTTCATCTATTTTATTTAATCTTTCTAAAACATTAATAAATGTTTTATTACTTTTTTCAAAATTTTCTTCTAAACTATTATTAACTCTTTCATTAATTAAATTTAATTTATTTTCAATTTTTTGAACTAATATTTCAAAATCACCCCGTAAATCTTTACTAAAGTTAATTTTAAAATCGGCAATTTCTTTATTAATATTTACTTCTAGTCTTCCCATTCTTTCAATTATATCTTTACTACCGTTATTTTTAATTAAAATAAGTAATAATAAAATAATAACTAATACTAGTAATCCAATTATAATATACTCTAACACAAAATCACTCCTAAATAATATTTTATCTTAAAAGAAAAAGTTTGTAAAATAGCAAACTTTTCTTTTACAAACCTAATTTACTATAATAATTATTAACAATGATCTTTCGACTCATCTCTACTTTATTGTCGACTACTTTAATCATTTGTTTAACATAATCATCATCTACTGTTACACCATTTTTAGGAACAAACTTACTACTTGATGCAAAGTATGTACCTTTATCAGTTACCCAAGATTTATTTCCAAATATGGCAAGACCACCTTCAGTACTTAAAATATCTTTACCAATAAATAATCTTGAATCATAAGGAATACCAAAAGCATTGTAAATAGTTGGTATAACATCAATTTGACTTCCTACTTTAGAAATTTTTACAGTATCCATTTCACTATTCCAGAAAATAAAATTACTATGATTAATTTCAACAACCCCATCTTTTTTATAAGATGATGCTTCATTTACTTCTGCTGTAGTTAATTCATATGGATAATGATCTCCAACTAAAGCTATAACAGTATTTTCTAATTTACCGGCTGCATCCAATTTTTCAATTAATAATTTTAAAGCTTGATCAAGCTCCATTTGAGCAGCAAGATAAGCAGCAACTCTTTTTGAATAAGGTAAATTAAAGGCTAAATATTCATCTTTATGCTTTTTAGCCATTTGATTAGTATCTAAACTATCATATGGATTATGACCTGATACAGTAGCATAAAAGGCCATAAATTTATCATCATTAATGTAATCATCTACAGTAGCATTAATCATTTCAATATCACTTTCAGGCCATGCATTACAATTAATTAATTTTTCTAAACCATTATTACATGCTTTGAAATTATTAAAGCCTATACTTGGTAAATAATAATTACGTTGTTGGAAAGTATAACTATTATCATGATAAGCATATGTTTGATAATTTTCTTTTTGGAAAATAGTTGCTATTCCTTGAGGAAATGAATTTTTGCCACTTTTCCATTTACTTAAAACTCCATCAGCTGGAAATAAACCTGTAAGTTCTTGAAATTCACCACCAATAGTACTTAATATAGTTGGTGAATAAAAATTATCAAAAACAAAACCACTTGTAGTAAGTTTATAAAGAGTTGGTGTAAGTTCAGGAGATACAGCAATTTCATTAAATGATTCAGCCATAAACAAAATTAAATTTTTATCTTTAAAAATTCCGGTATATTCATTTTGTTTTGTACCTAAATCATTTTTAAAATATTCATGCATATTTTTTATAGTATTATTACTTTCATTTTGAATTAAATTATCAAAATTGATATTTAAAACATTATAACTATATTCTTTTGGCGTATCACTTTTATCACTATCATCATTTAATGGATTATCAATATCTGTATCAATACGTTGTTCGAATCCTAATATTACTCTTTTAGTATCAATTAAAAATGAATTTATAACTCCAAAATTTTCCATATTTAAATTAACATCATTTATATTATGATATAAAACATATGGTGAATAACTTTCATTTTTACCTATATTAAGACCTAATAAATATATTCCATAAGAAAGAATTGTTATAACTAAAATAATAACTGTTTTTTGCCATTTAAATTGATGAAAATTAAGTTTTTTATGGAAAATAATTGTTAAAATAAAAGGAATAAATAAACCAATTATACCTGGAATTCTTCTTAAAGTTTCAACAACTCCTTTAGATGCAAATTCACCTACTTGACCAGCAAGACTTAAAGAACTCCAAGATACATAACAGCCAAAATAATCTCTTACAACATATTCGGCACTAAACCATACTGCCATAAGACCAAGGATAACAAGCATAATAATATAATTAGCTTTACTACTTTTAGATAAATTAGTAATAATACTTAAAATTAAACTAAAAGGAATTAAAAATAAAATTAAATTAATATTACTTAATCGAAAAATATGATCATATAATAAAAATTTAAATAAAAATTCCATAAATATAAAACTTATTAAATAAATAAAAAATACATTTATCTTTTTCATGTTTCTCACTCTCTTAATTTTAGTATACCATTTTTATTATTTTATTTCACTATTCATTTACACAAAAAAAGGAAATTTGACAGTATTTCCTTTTTAAGTATTACTTTTTAATATCGTTAGTTAAAATACTAGATTGATATCAAAAAATTAAATCATGTACTTAGTAATACCTGTGTACATATAATTATTATTACTCTAGTTTATGATTTTATAGTACCATTTTTTAACAAAATTTCATCGTCTTTTTGACTATTTAAAGCCATTCCAACAACAAATATATATGATAAATAATAGATCCAAATCATTAATACCACAATGCTTGCTAATCCCCCATATAAAGCACTATATGATGCATAATTATTAACATAGATGGAAAATATTTTAGTTCCTACTATAAAACCAATTGTAGTAAATATTGCTCCATAATTAATTACTCTTTGTTTTGGCTTTTTATCAGGAGCGATTTTATATATTATTTTAACAATTATAAATATTATTAACCAAGTTATTGGTCCTTCTAATAAATTAAATATAGCTATTATTTGTCTTGTTATATCACTATTTAAATTAACTTCTTCTACTAATGAAATAATAGTATTACCAAAAACTGGTACTATTAACATAAAGATAAATAAAATAACAATTAATAAAGACATTCCTAAAGCTTTTAATCTTCTTTTTAACCATTTACTATTTTCAATTCCATATATTGTATTACTAGCAGTAATAATTGAATCAGCACCATTTGAAGCTATATAAAACCCAATTATTACTGTAATAAAGAAATGTAATCCTGCATTATTACTTAAATTTACTCCTAAAATTAAATTAGCAATATCTGAAGAAAAAGAATTAGCAATAAAATTATATAAATAATCAACAGATAAATTTAAAATTGAGGCTCCATAACTAATTAAACTTAAGGAAGGGATAATTGCTAATACAAAGAAAAATGATAAATTACCTGGCAAAATAACCATATCTGGTCTTCTTAAAACTTTAATAATATTGTTAAAAAAATCTTTAATTGTTATTTTAGCATTTCTAATTCTTTTTTTCACTTTGGACACTCGCTTTTTTTCTTTTCATATCTTCAATGGCTTCCGTTAGCGCATCTTCAATAGTTTTTAAATTACTTTCAATAATACTAAAACCAAATTCAGCTCCATAATCATATGGTAATTTTTTAAGTTCTTTATTTAATTTATGGATATAATTTATTATTTGTTTTTGATTATAACCTATTGTATAAATTACAAATTCATTACCATCACTACGCATAAGTTCACTATTATCAAGTTGAGTTTTAATAAGGGCATTAGCAGCTCCTTGAATTTGTTTATCACCTTCTCTTACACCAAACTTATCATTTATTTCTTGTAATTTATTTAAATCTACTACTATTATTGCTTGAGGATAAATAGTATTATTATTCCATGTCTTCATAAAATCACTTAAATATGCTCTATTTTTAAGCAATGTAAGTTCATCTATAAATCTAATCTTATCATCTTTTTTAAGACGTCTTGCTATTCTAATTTTTTTACTTCTTTTATATACTATAAAACTTATTAAAAAGATACCAATAATTGATAATATAAAATATTTAGCTATATTATTTAAAATATTTCCATTTTTAATTGTATTTAAATGATTATTAATTCCCATATTAATTATCATATTTGGATCTAAATAACTTATATATTTATTTAATAATTTATTTAAAATTTCATAATTACTTTTAATTTTAAAATTATAATTACTATTTATTAGAGTATTATACTTACTAACATAATTATTTAATTTTTTATTTTTAAAATAATCAAATATATATGTATCCATAACAATTATTTCATTTTTTTGATTTAATTTAAATAATTCTTTATTATTATCATAAGTATGAATATCTATATTACCTATATTAGTTAAATATTTTAATAAATTACTATTTTTTTGAACATAAACTTTTTCCCCTTGAAGACTATATATTGAATTAAATACTTTATTATTTTCTTTATTAGCTATAATAGATAAACTAGAAGTTATACCATGAGTTGTATCTTTAAAATCTGATGTAATATTATTATCAAAATTAAAATAAATATCGATATCATTTTTATTAATTGCATTCATTAATTTATCATTATTTTTAAATTTAGTAATATCAAAATATACTCCAGAAAATTTACTAAATTCTTGTAAATAAGTTGCTATTATACCGCCATAATTACCGCTCATAATAATTTCATATGGAGAATTATTAATAAAACCATAATGATAATCTACACTACGTAATTGATCAATTTCAGTAGCGCTAATTTTTAAAGAATTAGTAAAAATATTAAATTCTTCTTGTTTTATTAAATCGTCAATTTTATTTTGCCATTTATGATAAAATTTAGTTAAAATACTACTAAAAATATTATCTGATGGTATAAATGTATAATAAGCTTTAATATCGCTTAAATGATAAATTATTTCATAATTATTTAATAATATTTTATCAATATATTTTATTCTTGGAATTATTATATAACTTAAATCATCATTAAATCCAGCAAATAAATTATCAATATTTTCATAAGTAATATAATTAATATTATTATCTTTTAAATAACTTTTTATATACTCTAAATCATTTTTTAAAACACCAATATTTTTATTATTTAAAAAAGTATTATTATTTACTATTTCAAAATTTTTACCTACTAATACATAATGATCTATATAAAAAACACTTTCATTATCAGATGTACTTTTTGTATAATTAAATTTTATAGAATTATCTTCAATATTACCTTCAAAATTAATGGGATTAATATTAATTTTATATTCTTCACTAAAATCATTTAAAAAAGTATTAAATACGCCACTTCCATCTTTACTAAAGATATTTTCATCTTTAATAACATAAACATTTTGAATATTATTTATATTATCATTTATCCAAGTTCTTTCTTCGCTTGTTAGTTTATCTTTATTAGTTAGAATTCGATATACAAATAATCCTCCAATTAAAAGTAATATAAAAGTAAAAGCTACTGTTATATATATTTTTTTCTTTTTCATTATTCAGTTTCACTACTTTCTTTTTTATTACTCCAAACTATATTACCATTTCCATTAGTATTTCTTGCACCTTTTAAAATAAAACCTTTTTCTATGTCTTCAGTTTTAATAGTTAAATCTAAATCATATATTAATAATTCTTCTTCTGTAAATAAAGGTGCTATAACTTCCATTGCTTTTTTAGCATCTTCTATTTTAGTATCATTATTAAAAGTTGCACTTATATAAACAATTGCATTTTTAACAAGGACAGATGTTTTAACTATACTTTTATTTTCTTCTAATTTATTTTTGATTTCATCTGGTAAAGTATTTCTTAATTCTTCTACTTTTCTATTACAATAGGCATTATCACATGAAGAATAAAAAGACTTAATTGCTATTACGCCAATTACAATTATACATATTAATAAAATAAAGCCTAAAACAAAAAGAACTTTGTTTTCATTCCATACTTTTTTTAATTTATTCAAAAAATTCACTCTCCCAAGTACTAATATTATACTATATTATAAATTTTATGGCAAACTGTAACCTTTTTTGTCTAATTTTGTCAATTTACGTAGTTTTAAAAAATAGCATTAATTTGCTATTTCTTCTTTGACATATTCACCGTCTAAACTAAAACTTTTAGCTTCAGTAATTTTAACTTTAACTATTTTTCCTATTATATTTTTATCTCCTTTAACATTGACTAATTTCATAGTATCTGTATATCCATATAATTTATCTTTATCTTTTTCAGACTTATCTAATATTAAAACTTCAACAACTTTGTTAAGTAATTTATTATTACTTAAATTAGAATAATAATTTACTAATTCATTTAATTTATATAATCTTTCTTCTTTTACTTTCATGGGTGTGTTATCTTCCATTTTAGCGGCAGGAGTTCCTTCTCTAGGGGAATAAATAAAAGTATAAGCACCATCAAATTCACATTTTTTAACCATATCTAAAGTTTCATTGAAATCATCTTCACTCTCGCCAGGAAAACCAACAATAATATCAGTTGTAATTGATACATTGGGAATTTTTTCTTTCATTTTTTTAAATAATTCAAAATATTCTTCTTTTGTATATCTTCTATTCATTCTCTTTAAAATATTATTGCTTCCAGATTGAAGTGGAAGATGAATATAAGGCATAATATTTTTATATTTACTAATAACATCAATCATTTCATCAGTAAAATTCCAAGGATGACTAGTAACAAATCTAATTCTTTCTATATTAGTTTTAGCGACACATTCAAGTAAATGACTAAAAGATTCTCCAATATCTTTACCATAAGCGTTAACATTTTGTCCTAAAAGAGTAACTTCTTTATACCCTTTATTTTTTAAATCTTCTACTTCTTTAATTATACTTTCTAATTTACGACTTCTTTCTCTTCCTCTTGTATAAGGTACAATACAATAAGTACAAAATTTATCACAACCATACATGATATTTACCCAAGCAGTTATTTTAGAATCTCTTTTATATTTAATTCCTTCAATAACTTCATCTGATTCGGAATAAACTTCAATTGTTTGCTTATCAAAACTTTCAATTAATAATTTTGGAAGTTCATGTAAATTATGAGTACCAATTACAATATCGATGTATTTATGCTTATTCATAATTTCTTTTATAACGTCAGGTTGTTCACTCATGCAACCAGCAATTACTATTTTAACATTTGGATGATTCTTTTTTAAATAATGACATTTGCCTAAAAAACCAGTAACTTTATCTTTGGCATTCTCTCTAATTGCACATGTATTTAAAACAATAATATCAGCTTGTTCTATTTCATCTGTTTTTTTAAAGCCTAAAACTTCTAAATAATTGCTAATTGCTTCACTATCATGAACATTCATTTGACATCCATAAGTTCTTAAAAAATATTTTTTACCTGTAAAAACTTTAGGATATTTTTCTTTTAATTCAATATATTTATTTTCTTTTTTTTCTCTTTTTTTAGCTATTTCTAAATCCGGTAAATGCATATTTCTCACCACCAACATATTCTATCATAAAAATTATTATTTTGAAAGCAGGTCTTGGGTGAGGTCTTTTTTGTATTATAATAAAAGTAGTTTGACAAAATTATGTCTTTGGATATTTTTCTTATTAAGGGATTTAATTGGTTTATATGAAATTTTTTTAATATATGTTTTTACAAACAAAATGATTCCAAAACCCGCTTTCAAGTGATGATAATAAACTTATAAAAAACAATTTGCAATACTTTCGACAAATGTTGTCAAAATCTTTAATATTATAATATTCTTTTGCCTGTTTAATTATTGTTTATTAGTCTTTATAGTTTTATCATTGAAGATTTTTGCCACTAGTAGCATTTTTTTTCAATGAAATTTCAAATAAACAAATACAAAATAAAAGGAAGTACTTAAATATCTACTTCCTTTCTAATTTTTTCATTCCTCCCATATATGGTTGTAAAGCTTTTGGTATCAATATACTTCCATCTTTTTGATAATTATTTTCGATTAGAGCTATTAGTCCTCTTGGAGTTGCTACTACTGTATTATTTAATGAACATAAAAATTTAGTCCCTTCATTACTTTTATAACGAATTTTTAATCTTCTTGTTTGCGCATCACCTAAAATAGAACAACTTCCTACTTCAAAATATTTTTTTTGTCTTGGACTCCAAGCTTCAACATCACATGATTTAACTTTTAAATCTGCTAAATCACCACTACAACATTCTAATGCCCTTACAGGAATATCTAAACTTCTAAAAAATTCGACAGTGTAATGCCACATTTTATCATACCAAGTCATTCCATCTTCCATTTTACATAATACAACCATTTCTTGTTTTTCAAATTGATGAACCCGGTAAAGTCCTCTTTCTTCTAAACCATGTGATCCCCCTTCTTTTCTAAAACATGGAGAGTAACTAGTAAGTGTTAAAGGAAGTTCTTCTTCTTTTAACATTTGATTTATAAATCTACCCATCATAGAGTGTTCACTTGTACCTATTAAATATAAATCTTCGCCTTCGATTTTATACATCATAGCTTCCATTTCTTTAAATGACATAACACCAGTAACAACATCACTTTTTATCATAAATGGAGGAACAAAATAAGTAAATCCTTTATCAATCATAAAATCTCTAGCATAAGCTAACATTGCTGAATGAAGTCTTGCAATATCTCCTTTTAAATAATAAAAACCTTCACCACTAGTTCTTCCAGCAGCTTCTTTATCAAGGCCATCTAAAATATTAATTATATCAGCATGATAAGGTATTTCATAATCAGGAACAAATGGTTCACCAAACTTTTCTATTTCGACATTTTCACTATCATCTTTTCCAATTGGCACACTAGCATCAATAATATTAGGAATAACCATCATTCTTTTTTGAATTTCAACAGCTAAATTTTCTTCTGTACTTTCTAATTCTTTAATTTTAACATTAATATCATTAACTTCATTTTTTATTTTTTCGGCTTCTTCTTTTTTACCATCTTTCATTAAAGAACCTATATTATTACTTAAATCATTTCTTTTGGCTCTAAATTCATCAATATTACTTTTACATTCACGATATTTAATATCTAAATCATAAACTTCATCTACAAGTGGTAATTTTTCATCTTGAAATTTCTTTTTAATATTTTCTTTTACTAAATCTTTATTTTCTCTTATTAATTTAATATCTATCATTATAATCCTCTTTCTAAAAAAAACGCAAAATTACTCTTTTTTGGAGCAATTCTGCGGTACCATCCAATATATTACTTTATAGTTTTTAACGGAACAATCCGGTATTTGTTAAATACTCTTGAAAGTAGATTCATTTAAATTTTTTTATTAGTTTACACCAACCACTAATTCTCTATAAAAAATAATTTAAATTACTATTCTTTCATTATCGATTTATTTAAATTTATTCATTTCTCTCATTACTTGATTAATTTGTTTTTGACTTGGCTTTCTTCCCATACTACTCATCATAGTTTCTATCATTTTTTCATTAATGGGAGGATTTTTCGTTAATAATTTTTTAGTAATTATTCTAGATATTATAAAACCTAATATAACTCCTACTACTAAACCACCAATCAAATATAAAATATTTGCTAGCATTATTTATTTTTTCCTTTCTTTTCACTTTTTAGTAAATCTCTTATTTCTTCTAGTAAAATAACTTCTTCTGATTTTTCATTAACTTCTTCTTTTACTTCTTCTACTTTTTCTTCATCTTTTTTATGTTTTTTTCCTATTTTTCTTAAATCATTATTTAAAGTATTTACTACTTTTACAATAACAAATAAGCAGACAGCATTAATTAAAAAATCTATAATAGATTGGATAAATGCTCCATACATTATATTTGACTCCCCAATAGTTATAGACAAATTTGAAAAATTTTGACCGCCAAGAATTATTCCAATTAAAGGGGTAAATATATTATTTACTAAACTTGTAACAATATTTCCAAAAGCTGCTCCAATAATAACACCAACTGCTAAATCAACAACATTACCACGCGAGATAAAATCTTTAAATTCTTTTAACATTTCTTTCACCTAGCTTTATTTTAGTATAATATAATTTATTTTGCAAGAGCTTTTACCTTGATTATAAAGACATTTAATTGGCATTAAAATTATTTTCTTTGTTATTTTATTTTTGTTTAAATTTACTTTTTTTATTTATATTTTAATTAATTTAAAATAATTTAAAATATATGATTTAAAAAAATTGAGAGATTATTACTAATCTCTCAGGGTTAAAGTCTATGAGGTTTTAACGAGTTTTCCTTCTCGGGTTAAGCTTGAACTATGAATGGATCAGATACTGGTCCAGAGCCAACTATTTTAACAGTATTGGATAGATAAAATACGGGTCTTACACTCCAGCCAGAATCAAGGGGCCAGCTCTGGTGTTCGCCAAAGCTATTCAATGTATAATATAAAAATACACCTCCTAGATTCCTAGATTCAGAATCTCTTACAAGAATTGATTCCCAAACAGAGTCCTCTTCCTCTGGATCTGTCGGAATAAGCCATGACTCGGTGCATAGTTCTTCAGAGCCAAGAGGCCAACATGCAATATAATTATTATTCATATAATCAAGTGAATAAGAAAAATAAAAATCATGAATATACATTAAACCTATTTTTGCATTTACTCTTTGTGATGGATCCCACTTTTGAATAATATAGTCGTCTTCCGGAATATCCGCATCACATCCACCTACACATCCTACTATTATTTCCAATTGCCCTGTCTCTGCTAGATACATCTGATCAGCAGGAAGATCATAAGGATTAGGTTCATCCCATAGTGAGGGAATATCGCCATACCACCAATTATGTTCAGAAATTTTTTTGTACCAATCACTTGATGAAGACATATAAGGATAACCTTTACTATCTACAAAAATATTTGTATCACCCTCATATCCTTTTGTTGTACCGTTACTTATTCCGTTTAACCTTTTAAATAGCAATGAATTGTTCCATGTACTATAATTCGAAGGATCCCAAATAAATTCAATTTCTTCTTCTTCTTTTAGTATTTTATTTTTAATAATCTTTAATTCACCTTCTGGTGTTATTCCTATTATTCGATACATATATTCACTGTCTTCTGTACAATCTGTTTCGGCATTATTATATCCAAAACAAATCCAATTATCGACATCTGCTTTTGTTCCAACAAATCTATACATATCTCCCAAAATTTTTGTGCTTATTCCCCTAGGGCCATAATCTATCAATTCTTTACCTGTTCCATTAAATTTTTTACTTATAGTTGAAACTCTTGTACTTGTTTCTGTATATCTTCCTGATACATCTATTACTCTTCCTGTTACTGTGTATTCTGTATCTTCTTCTAATCCACTATCGATTGTACATGTTCCATCATCACTTGCTGTAAACCATTTTCCATTTCCTGCTTTACATTCTTTACTTTTAATCCCTAAATTGTCTTTTCCATTTATTTTAATTGTTATACTACTTTCGGTACTCTCTTCATCACTTATACTTACTTCACTTGGATTTATTGTATCTAATGTTATTGTTTTATTTGATGTATTTGCTACTACTGAAGATATATTATTGGCTCTATCTTTTAAATATGCATTTATTGTTTTACTTC
>CANRDZ010000033.1 GCA_947629465.1 uncultured Bacilli bacterium
CCCTGCGCCGGTTACCCGACCTTCCGGTTTTCAAGACCGGTCCCTTCAACCAGACTTGGGTATTCCTCCATTTCAAAAGGACAAGTTGATTATAACATATGTCAATTTAATATGTCAACATATTGAAGTTAAAATTTTTTTAAAAAAACTATTGAAATTATTTAAAAAACAAGTTATAATCAATATTGTCTTAAGTAATTAAGACGGTGCCTGCCCAAGTGGCGGAATAGGTAGACGCACAGGACTTAAAATCCTGCGAGAATTAACCCTCGTGCCGGTTCAAGTCCGGCCTTGGGCACCAACTTGAATATAAAATCTCCCTTATGGGAGTTTTTTTATTACTTTTTTTATTAATTTCAACAATATAATATCGTACAAATAATTGCATTTGTTTTATTGCCAAAAATAATCATACTATTTGTTAACAAGCTATTTATTTTTATATACTTTAATTTTTTCTTCTAACCAACCATCTAAATTTTCTTTTAATGGTAAAAATCCCTTTCTTGTTTCTACTATTCCTCCAGTTGGAACGGATGCTTTATAATTTATATTTTTAATAGATAGTTTTAAATGTAAATTTTCTTCATCTACTTCTAATATTTGGCAATATATTGTTTCGCCAATTTTAACATATTCATTAATATCTTTTACAAAAGTTTGAGATATTTCAGAAATATGAATAAGTCCATCATACCAAGGGTCTATACTAACAAAAACTCCGTATTTTTCTATTCCTGTAACTTGGCCTTTAATTATATCCCCGACTTCATAATCTGTTTTTATTTCTTTATATACTGTCATATTAACCTCTAAAAATAGTATACCACAAATTTATTTTTTTCACAAAAACCTAGATTTTTAATCAATTTTGTGATAAAGTAATTAACAATTTTTGAGGGGGTTTTTAAAAATGGATGATAAATTAAAAGAAATTTTAAGTAAAATAGATAATTCTTGGAGTAAAGATTTAATAATAAGATATTTATATATTAAAATTTCATCTTTAGTTCAAAGAGATTTATTATATTTTTGTGCTACTGAAGAAGAAAAATACTTGCAATATAAAATGGGCTTTATTAATAGATTTCCCTATATTGTATGTTCTACTCTTTCTGATTATTTTGTAGAACTTTTTAAAACTTTTGAAATAAAAGCTTGGAAAATAATTGCTAATAGTGCTAAAATACCATTATTTGCTTTAGTTGTTGAAGGTGATTTAGGATTATATTTTCTAGATCCTATAAACGATTTATTTAGTAATCAATATGGATTAAAACCTCAAAATTTTGCCGTAGTACCACATTATAAAACTTTAAAAAGTAAATGTCCAAATTTAACAAGTGTTCCAAAAGAATATATTTTAGAACTAGATCAAACTATTTTTAAACAAGAAAAAGTATTATATAGAGATGAAATGATTAAAGAATTAAGTAACCATTTAACACAAAGAAATAGTGCTAGTTCATTTTTTCAAATTAGTAAAGCAGATCGAGTGTTATTAACTCAATATAAATTACAATACTTTAGTGATAATTTAATAAACTTAGGAGAAGTTAAAGGCCCTTTTGAAAGAAATAAATTATATATGTATTTATTTGATAATCTATTAAGTCGTAATGAAAATAGACAAGTTAAAGTATATTTAGGTGATCAAATTGGTCAAAAAGCAAATGTTTATATTAAAATAAATAAAGATCCAGAACATTTTATATTATATAAAGAAGAAAAAGAAAATGATGAATATAAATTAAAACTTGTTAAATAATAAAGATTTATTTATAATATATTAGAAGAAGGAATTTATGAATATAGAAGATAAAATTAAAGAATTAATTGATACAATAAGGCCTTATTTAAATATGGACGGTGGCGATATTGAATTTGTAAAATACAAAGATGGATATCTTTATATAAAATTATTTGGTAATTGTAATAATTGTTTAGGACAAGAAAGTACTTTAAATGATGGACTTTTACCTATGTTTCAAGAAGAAATACCAGAAATTAAAGGAATTATAAATGTTCCCATTTAAAGGTATTTTTTTTTATAATCCAATCAATTCTTTCTAAATTAGTATATTTGCTTATTTCATCATAAGCTTCTTTTAAAAATAATTCATAATCAGAAACTTTTTCTATAACGGGTATTAGTTTTTCTTCATTACCATTATTATTCATTATATCTTCATAAATATCAAAATAATAAGAAGGATATAATAATCTAGCATATAACATATGATAACCATAGGGAGTTAATTTATGCATTTTTAAATAAGTACTTAAATCTAATAAAACATCTTCGCCATTAAAAAAAGCTACTTTAAGATATCCAGCAATATCTCTTACTTCTAAATCAAAAATAAAACTTAAAGGATTTAAATAATTTAAATTAATATTAGGATAAAATATTCTTCGATGAGATAAAGTAATATTATCATTTTCACTAATTCCAATTACTTTATTTATTTTATTAACATAACTTATTGCATTTTCAGCAAGACCAATATAATAGCTAAAAGAGTCTAATACTATGGTTTTATCTTTACCTATTTCATTGATTTGTTCTTCAAAATAGTCTATTTTTTTACTCCATAACTCGCCCCAATTATTACGATATAATTTACTATTATGATTATTTAATTTTAATTTATCTAAAAGTTCACACATGGAAATAAAATTAATTATTTCATCTTTTGGAATATTTAATTTTAATAATAAATAATAATTTTCACCTACTTTAGTTAAAGGACTATTATATCTATTAAATATAATATCATGTACCCTTATTCCTTTTATTTTTAATTCATAAATGATATCTATTAAATCTTTTAATTCTTCTATTGTTCGATTAAAAAAGACAAAATAATAATCTTCTCCATTATATTTAAAAGAAGCATATGTATTATATTCATTAATTTCTAATAAATCTAAATTGTAATAATAATTTATTATTTCTTTCATAATATATATCTATTAAATTGTATGAAAAAAAGTAATGATTTCATTACTTTTTATTTATTTTTTTCTAATTCTTTTTCAAATTTTTGAACTAAAGCATCAAACATATTTTCACAGGCTTGCATAAATGCCTCTTTTTGTTCCTTAAAAATACTTTCATTAACTATTAAAGTGCTTTGATTATTATCTATTGGAGCTTCAGGTGTTGACGTGCTTTGCTCTGTTGGCACGTTTGGTTCTATATGTTGAATTGATGGAGATACTTCAATACTTGATGTATTCATATCAACAACAGGTGAAATTGGAGTAGCTGCATCAGTAACTGTATTAGTTGAAACTGTAGGTTCACTACTTGCTAGATTACTTGAATTTCCCATTGGAATATCAATAACTGGAGATGTTGGATTAATATTATTTACTTGATTTATATTTGAATTATTTTGGAAAGGATTTACAGTTTCTGGATTTGGATTCATCGTAGGTGTAATATTTTGAATTGGTGTACCATTTTCAACCGTGGCATTTGAAACTGGAGCATTTACATTATTAACTAGATTATTTACATTTGAATTCATATTTGTTTCATTTAATGGAGGATTAATATCAAAAATACTAGCTGTATCATTAATTATATTATTTGTATTAACTGGTTTATAATTATTTTTTAAAGAATCATAAGAAGGAAGTGGTAAAGTAAGTTGGGTATAATAAATATCATCAGCATTTATTGTATCACTTACATTAATATATTCTA
The DNA here is from genome assembly GCA_947629465.1 of uncultured Bacilli bacterium. Taxonomy (GTDB): domain Bacteria; phylum Bacillota_I; class Bacilli_A; order RF39; family UBA660; genus SIG200. The sequence goes on from CANRDZ010000033.1 coordinate 3,716, forward strand.
TATTACCTCCAGCTATAATACTTTTTAAATTTTCTTTAACCATTGTCCATTCATTTTGATCATTAATTTTAACTAATTTATTATTTTCTAATTTACATACTAAAATAATTGGTAATCCCATTGAACCATTCATTTCATTATCAAGAACTACATAATTAGCATTACTACCTTTAAATGCAGTAATAAGAGGTTTTTCTACTATTGCTCCTGATGTTAAATTTAATTTTATTTTTCCCATAAAAAGTCAATCCCTTCACATTTATTATTCTTAATTTATTATAACAAAATTAATTATTCTTTTCAACTTCTTTATCTTTTATCTTTTTTAAAATAAAATGTTTACAACCATACGCACATGAATTTTTAATATAATCATCAACATTTTTTATATCATTATGTTCTTTTTTATTTTTATTATTACTTTCATAAAAACCCTTTAATCTTACTTTACCATAAGCAAAATCACCAACAATATAATCAAAATTATCATAATAATCTGTAACTATTTCATTTAAATCTAATGTATTAAGCATATCACCATAATCTTTAATAATTTCATATGATGTATCATTTATATTTACCATTATACCCTCCTAAAAAACAATTGTTCCAAAAATTAAAACAACCATAATACTAGTAACTATTATACTCATAATAAGTAAGATATCAACATATCCATTTCCAGTTGTTATAGGATTATTTTGATTTCTTAAAGCATTTATTTTCTCATTTAATAAATATTCTTTATTTAAAGCATTATTAGAAATATCAAATGCTTTATATATTTCATTATTTAATTTATCAACTTCATCTTTATTCATCTTGCTAATATCTGCAATAGAATAATTAAACATTCGATAAATATCAAAACTAAATAAATTTTTAACTTCTTCTTCTTTTACTTTAGCTTTCTCTTGATATGCCTTTTTAAAATAATCAGCTACTTCATAAATATTTTCGGCACTTAAATAATTATAAGAATATCTTAAAACATTACTAGTTCCAGGCGTATATAAAAGATCAAAAAATTCTTTACTATCAGATGCAGTTAAACCAAAGTTTATTCTTTTTAATGTAAATAAATCAATAAGTATTTTTTGAACATCTATAAAGTAGGGATTGTTTTCTTTTATTATAGCATTAGAATTTTTTTTATCTATTCGATAAAAGCCATCAACTAATCTTTTAAAAGAAGTTATTTGTTCTAATGAAGCACCATATTTCATTAAATTATTATCAAATGACTCTTCATTTTTTACTTGATATGGATTTATTATATCTAGTTCCCCATAGATATTAATAAGCATTCTAATAACCACAACTAAAAAAGAATTGTATAAAACACTTTCGTCTTTATCTTTACTACACATATAATCATTAATAGCTTTATCTACTGCTTCATTAATAAAATATGGTTTCACACTATCACCTATTATTTAGTATATCACAAAGAAAGCTCAATTGGAACATCTAAAATTGAACTAGCACTTTCAATTGAGTCACCATAAAATTCTGGGACACTACCATTAACAACTAAAGCACCAATTAAAATATCATAAGAAAATTTTTCTTCTTCCTTAAGCATAGGGGCAATAATTAATTTTTGCATTTCAACAACGATATATATTTCTAATAATGCATTATTAAAACCATAATTTGTAACTTTCGTTTTTATATTTGTTAAAAGTGTTTCATTTAAATCAATTACTAAAGGTATTTTAGGCCCCAATTTAGTTAAAAAAACATTTGAGCTTCCTAAAAAAAAGGGAATATTTAAAACTATATTATTATTTTTACTTTCTAAAAATTTATCATATATTTTAACATCTATTTTACCATTTTCAAGATTACTTAAACCAGTTTTTAATATATTTGAAATATTTGTTAAAACTTTATAAGTCTTTTCTAAATTATAATTTACTGCTAATATTTCTCCTTCATTGTTTTTATTTATATCTAATATATCACTAACACTTGCTTTATTAATAACTTTATCAGTTATTAAATCACTAAAAAATTGATTTAATACTTTATCTATTTTATTATTAGTTAATATTATTACTTTATTTCCCATATATTTTGAATATAAATTATATATAATAAATGAATTTAAAAAAAGGCAAAAAAAGACAATAAATAAAATGGTATTTATTGTTCTTTTATAATTATTTTTTTTTAAATTCATTCTTTTCATATTAAATATTATGAAAAATAAATTGTTTTAATAAGTAATATAACACCAATTATAAAAATTACTACTATTATTCCTATAACAATTTTTAAAAATGTATTATTTGATTCAATATCATCGGCAAAATCTTCATTATCTTCAAAGTCTTTTTTATTTATAGCATTTGAAGATGTATAAAATGAATTTGTTAAATCTATATCTTTTTCATCTTCTTTTTTTATGTCTTCTTTTAGTCCTTCTAATACTTCTGTATTTTCATCACCCTTTAATTCACTTAAAATATCTAAAGCAACATTTTGTTTTGATTCTTTTTCATTAATGGCAATGGTATTGATTAAATTCTCTAAATTATCTTTTTCAGATTCATCAGTTTTATCATCATCTTTTTGTTTATCATTAACTTTTATTTTTTTTAAAATATCAAAATTTGTATCATGTAGTTTTTTTAATCTTTCTTCTTCATAATTGTCTGGTTTTTGTTCTTTGGCTTTTTCTAAAATTACATTAATATCATATTCTTTAGTGTCTTCAAGAGTTTCTTTAACATCATCAACTTCATCAATTCTTATGCTTTTTCTTTTTGGCACTTCATTATATTTTGTATCTAATATTTTTTTAATTTTTTCAACATCTATGGAAGCTTCACTATCACCTAAAATAGTGGTATTGCTTTTTAATTCAAAACTATTTAACTCACTTTTATTTATTTCTCTATATAACTCTTCATTTTTATGAAATCTAGTATTTTCTAAATCATTATCGTCATAATATTTATTCATCCGTGAATCCATAGTTCACACCTCTTTTCTTAATGATACCATAAATACGTTATTTTTTAAATCTATAATATTACAATTATTGACATAGATTGACTATTTTAAAAATTGCTTTTACAAACTATTTTAGTTATAATTAAAAAAGGAGGAATATAATGAAAAAATTGAATGTTAACAAAGAAGCTTGTATTGGTTGTGGAGCCTGTATTGCTATTGATCCAGAACATTTTGATTTTGGTGATGATAATTATTCTGAAGTAATAAGTGATGAAAATATTGATAGTGATTCTGCTCATAATGCTATTTCTAGTTGTCCTACTAATGCAATTAGCTATGTCGATTGTGAAAAAGAAAATGATGATTGTGGATGTTCAGAATGTGAGGAAAAAGGATGTTGTCACAATCATGATGAAATTTATGATAATGATGAATTAGATGAAGCTATTTAGCTAGCCAATTGGCTAGTTTTTTTATTTCTTGTTCTGGTTCTTTCATTTTCAGGAATAAATTCAAGCATTCCTTCAACGGCATTAACTAATGATGTAATATTAATTCTTAAAATGTTTAGTTCTTCTCTTCTTGATGGATAACGCTTTTCTGCTTCTTCAATTAAGGGATAAATAAAATCTTTTGTTTCAATAGTATATTCAATAATCTTTGGTAAAGTAAAAACTTGAGCTATTGAAAATAAATTGTTATAACGATCTAATAATTTAACAAATGTTGCTACTTCATTTTCTTTAATAGCATTATAATAAAATTGTAAGGCAACCTTTTTTTCTAATAATAAATTTTTTTTAAAAGTTAATAATTGAACATCTTTTTTTATATTGCTTGAAACGTTTAAATCACTTAAATTAGATGCTGTATCTTCTATTACATCATGTAAAAGTGCTGTTGCTATTATTTCATCTGTATTAAGTCCTATACTTATACCATAACTTGCTACGCCTAAAGGATGGATTAAATAAGCTTCTCCAGTTTTTCGTAATTCACCTTCATGCATTACTTTGGCATATGGAAGAGCTATTAAAGAATTATATAATTTTCTTGTTTCACAATAACTTTTTAAAAATAAATACATTTTTTCAGTATTATCATCCATTAAAAACCACCTCTACTTGAAATATAGCACAATATTTTTTATAATAAAAATATATAATATTTATAAATATTATAACCGGAGATTATAATGAATTTAGATTTATGGAAAATATTTTATGAAGTAGCAAATGTAAATAGTATATCTAAAGCAAGTGAAAAATTACATATATCTCAACCGGCAATTACAAAGCAAATAAAAAATTTAGAAGATTATTTAGATTGTAACCTTTTTATTAGAACTAAAAAAGGAGTTATTTTAACAACTGAAGGAGAAGCAATTTATAATGATATTAAAAATGGTTTAAATTCATTTAATATGGCTTTAAAAAAAATAAATGATAAAGTTAATATTGTAACAGGATGTATTAAAATAGGTATATCAACTACTTTAGCTAAAAAGTTTTTAATGCCTTATATTAATTCTTTTCATAAATTATATCCTGGTATTAATTTTGAGATAATAACTGATCCAACTAATATGTTAAAAGATGCTTTAAAAAAAGGTAACATTGATTTTATAATTGCAAAATTTCCTTTAAAGATAACAGATGATTTTAAATATGAGAAAATTGGAACAATGCAAGATATATTTATTGCTAGTAATATTTATCCTGAATTAATAAATAAAAAAATTGTTATTAATGATTTAATAAATTATCAATTTATTCTTCAAAGACAACCATCTTCATCAAGAGATTATGTCGAAGAATATTGCTATAATCATAATGTTAAATTAAAAAGTATTATGGAAGTAGCTTCGGCAAGTCTTTTAATTGAATTTGTTAAAATTGGTTATGGGATTGGTGTTGTAACCAAAGAATACGTTTTAGAAGAATTAAAAAGAAAAGAAATTTTCGAGCTTAATGTTAGTCCGAAAATTTCTAAACGAAAATTTGGTATAATAACTTTAAAAGAAAATTATTTATCTCATGCTAGCCAAAAATTTTATGATTTTTTATTTAAATAATTTATTAAATCTTTAACTTCATTATTACTCATTTGACGATATTCACCACTTTTTAAATTATTTAACGTGATATTTGCTACTTTTATTCTTGATAATTTTTTTACATCATAACCTAAATTTTCAAATAATTTTTTTATAATATGATTACGACCTTCATGTATTGTTACTTCTACTAATGAAGTATTTTTTATTTTATCAATATTTTTTACTTTAAAATGATCAATAATTAATTTACGATTTTCTATTACAATTCCTTTTCTTAATTTTTGAAAATCATTTTCATTCAATATACCATCTATTTTAGCAATATAAGTTTTATATACTTTATTTTTAGGATGCATTAATAGATTAGCAAAATTCCCATCATTAGTAAGAATAATTAAACCAGTTGTATCATAATCTAGTCGACCAACTGGATATATTCTTTTATCTGTTTCTATTAAATCAATAACTGTTTTTCTTTTTTCATTATCACTCACACTACTTATAACTTGACGAGGTTTATTTAAAATATAATATACTTTTTCATTATTTTTAACTATTGTTTTTCCATCAATGGCAACAATATCTTTTTCACTAACTTTAAATCCCAATTCATTAATTAAATTACCATTTACGGTTACATGATTATTCAAAATTAATTCTTCAGCTTTTCTTCTTGATGTATAACCGGAAGATGCTATAAATTTTTGAAGTCTTTCCATAAAAACCACCAATAAAAGTATATCAAAAAGTTAATTAAAAGAAAAGATTTGTTAAAATGATAGCCATTATAATTCCTACTAAATCAGCAAATAGTCCTCCCCACAAAGCATGTCTTATTTTAGTTATTTTAATTGAACCAAAATATAAAGCAATAACATATACAGTTGTATCAGTACAACCTTGTAAAATAGATGCTAATCTTCCAATATAAGAATCAGGACCAAAAACTTTAAAAATATCATTCATTATGGCTAGAGATGCAGTCCCAGAAATCGGTCTTAAAAAAGCCATTGGAATAATTTCTAAAGGAACATTAATATTTCCTATCATTTTATTTATATTGCTTATTACAAAATTTAAAACATTACTATCTAAAAAAATGTTAATAGCAAAAATCATAGCTATAATGGCTGGAAAGATATTAAATGTTGTAATTAATCCTTCTTTAGCTCCTTCTAAAAAAACATCATAAACATTTATTTTTTTCTTAACTCCATAAAAAACTATAATTATGATAAAAATTGGTAAAATAATTTTGGAAATTATTTCCATTTTTTAGCTCTCTTTCTAATTATATAATCTATTGTTAAACCGGCAATTGATGAACAAGCTGTAGCTATAATGGCTGGTAAAATTATTTCACCTGGAGATGATGATTTATAAGCTACCCTTAAAGCTAAAATAGTTGTTGGTATTAATGTAACTCCAGCTGTATTTAAAATTAAAAATGTAATCATCGCATTGGAGGCTGTATCTTTTTTGGAATTTACTTTTTGCAGTTCATTCATAGCCTTTAAACCGGCGGGAGTAGCTGCACTACCAAGACCTAACATATTTGCAGCAATATTACTTGAAATATAACCTAAAGCTTTATTGTCTTTAGGAATATCTGGAAAAAGTTTATGTAATATAGGCATTAATAATTTAGAAAATTTTTGTAGTAAGCCACTTTCTTCAGCAATTTTTAATATGCCAGTCCATAAAACAATAATTGGCAATAAATTTAAAATTAATTCTAAAGCTTCATTAGCATTTGTTAAAATGCTTTCATTTAAATTATTAATATTACCTGTTATAAGAGAATAAATTATTCCAATAAATATTAAAAAAGCCCATATGTAATTTACCATTTAAAAAGCCACCTTTTAAATTTTTGCCACCAGTTTAATTTTTTTTCATTAACTTTTAATTTTACATATATTGGTTCTTTATGATAAATTTTATCATTTATTTTAATTTCGGCATAACCTATTAAATCATCATTAGTATAATTTTCTAATTTACTTAAATTATAATTAATACTAACACTTTCTAATTCTTTTTTATTTAAAGTTAAATAATAATCATTTTTAATATATAAAGTATCGTCTTTATAATAATTATCTTTATCAATGGAAAAATCATTTTTATTTAATATTTGATAACTTTTATAATTATTAAAAATATTATTATATATTTCTTTATGATCAGCCCAATCATTCGGATCATTTAAAGTTACTACAACTAAATCAATATTATTTTTACTACCAGTTGATACTAAAGTCCTTCGGGCTTTTTCTGTAAATCCTGTTTTGCCTCCAGTAATATATGATTCATTTAATAATTTATTTTTATTATGCCATACATAAGTTTTATAATTTGTTTTAACGGTTCTTTCTTTAGTTTTAAATATTTCTCTAAAAGTACTATTTTCCATAGCATATTTTGTTAAAATAGCCATATCATATGCTGTTGAAGCATTACCAACACCATTATTTTCTTCAAGACCATGAGGATTATAAAATTTAGTATGTTTCATACCAAGGTTATTTGCATAGCCATTCATTAAATAAACAAATTCTTCTTTAGAACCAGCAATGTTTTCTGCAATAGCTAAAGCGGCATCATTACCACTTCGAAGCATTAATCCATATAGTAAATCTCTTAAAGTCATTTCTTCACCAACTTCAATATATATTCCACTTCCATATGCTTTATAAATAATATCACTTATAGTTACAATATTGTCTAAATTCCCTTTTTCAATGGCTATTAAAGCAGTCATTATTTTAGTCGTACTAGCTATTAATCTTTCTTCATTAATATTATAACCATATAATACCCTTCCTGTTTTTAAATCCATAGCTATTGCTGATGATGCACTAATAGCAAATGTTTTAATTGGCACTAATAAAAAAACTATTAATAATATTATTTTTTTCATAATCCACCTAAAAAATTATATGTCTATAGAATAAAAAAAAGAAGAGAAATAAATTCTCTTCCGGGTTAAAGTCTATGAGGTTTTTACGAGTTTTCCTTCTCGATTTATTTAAGGTAAAACTACGAATGGGTCAGTTAAAGAACCAGAGCCAGCAAGTTGTACACTATTTAAAAGATAGAAGACAGGACGAATAGACGCTCCAAGGCTAGCTGACTTAGGTCCAACTTTTCCATCTTTATCAATAGTCCAAATCAATTGATCGTTCTCAACATACGAATTGGTTCCCATACTAACCATAGTATATTCTATTTGCGTATCGTCACTTTTTCCATTTTGGCTTATATTTAACCAACTATTTTTACATATATTAGGATTAGAGAAGCAATCACTTTTCCCTGCATCACCAAAAAGTGAAACGGCTGAATAATAATAATCATGTAGATACAGTAAACCAATTTTTGCTTTTGCTTTTTGAGTAGTCGGCCAAGCCGCGGGAGTTAAATGTGTTTTTCCGTTTGAACGATCTACAGGTAGTATTCCAGTTTCCATTAAAAACATGTCAGAGGCTCCAACATTCACTGATGTACCTGCTGGCGAACTAGAATCATAATAAATATCTCCATACATCCAATCATAATCTACAATTTTACCCGGCCAAGCGCTTGATTGGGCCATATATGGATATGCTGTACTATATATAAAAAGATAGGAATTTCCACTTGCACCACTTGTTGTTGTTGATCCTACTTTACGACCATTAAGTCTGTCACTTATTAATGAATTAGGCCAAGTAGAAATCATGAGTTGATTATTCCAATTAAAATATTTTGTTGTAGTATTTTCTCTGATGGCTGTATTTTTTATAACTTTCAATTCTCCAGTTGACGTTATTTTAATTATTCTATACATATTATCATCTGTTTCTCTACATGCTCTGCCATTTCCGAAACAAATATAATTATATACATCAGCTTTTGCCCCTGAAAACACCCAAGAGTTTTCCCGAGGAGGTCCACCTATCAATCCTTTGGGGTTCTTACTTTGGACATATGCTCCAGCAGTATTAGCTTCTGTCTTATAATTTGTTCCATCTACTACTGATGATGTTCTTCCAGTTTTGTCATATACATAAGCTTGGATGGTATATGTATTTCCTCCAGATAATCCTGTTACTGTACATGTTCCATTACTATTTGCTTTTGTCCAACCACTTACTCCACTTTTCCTACAATACATCTTACTTGTATCTATTCCATTGGTATCAGTACCACCTACTGTTACTGTTATACTTGTCTCTGTTGCCGATGCAAACTTTATGGTCGCTGTTGGATTTGTCTTATCTAATATTATTGAAGCATTACTACTTGCTGTATTATTAGCTTTATCTTTTATATGTAGATACATCTTTTTACTTCCATCAGTATTTTCTATTGTTGGTGTTGTTCTTGTTAATGCTGTTGATGATGGGGGTGTCCCTGGGGCATCAAGCCATCCACTATTGATAGTACCAGTGCAACCTGAACTACTATTACTTATACAATAACTTACTACATCTGTTGCACTCCATTTCATACTATATGTTACTGTATTTGTGTGAGTATATTTACTTCCATCACTTAAGGTTTGTCCACTTTCAGCAGTACCCGTCATACTAAATGATGTTATCGTTGGTGATGTTGTATCTAATATTATTGCTTTATTTGATGTATTTGCTACCACTGAAGATACATTATTGGCTCTATCTTTTAAATATGCATTGATTGTTTTACTTCCATCTCCAGTTGTTATTGTTAT
>CANRDZ010000034.1 GCA_947629465.1 uncultured Bacilli bacterium
AAAATTTTATTCAAAAACGAGAATATTTTCCCGTTAATGTTTAATTTTTTTTAAGACATTTTCCTAAATTATTGACAATAGCAGCTTGTACGGGAATCATAAATGGGAGTAAAAATGTAGTAATATATAAATTATTCTATAACTACTATTTCATAAATATTATAACATTGTTTATTTATATAAACATAATAAATAATCTATACTTTTTTAATATAAATCAAATATACTACTTTTTGTTTAAAATTAAAACCTAGTCATTAAAACTAGGTTTTGAATGACTTAGAGCTTCGAAAGTTTTCTAAGTACCACTCATTAATATTATATCCTTTTTAATTAATAATATTCTTAGGAAAACCCATAATTTTTAAAATATCTTCAATAGATATTGCTAATAAACTTATTTTTAATTTTTTAATTTCATTTAATAACTCTTTTGTTAAATTATTGTAATCATCTTTTAAAAATAATTTCATAGTTCGCATTACCATGTATAAATTTGTTTCATTATCTTTTCTTTTATATGTTTTATCTATTTCTTTAAAGCTTAAATAAGCTTTATTTCTGAAACAATATAGTCTATCGTTATGAGCACATATATTACGAACTAAAGTTAAGTTTTTCAAAATTTGTTTTAATAATTTATCAGATACTTTAAATTTCTTGGCTATAGCTTGGCGATCACATTGCTTTAATAGTCCATAGTAACTACTTACCACACCTAAAGTTAATACTTTCGTAAGTACAAAAGGAGGAATAAAGCCATATTTGTCTTTATAATGCGTAATAGCCGAATGCACTTTATAATCATCCTCAATTTCTTTATTAATTTTTTCGATTAACCTACATTTTGTATTTGAATCAACCATTTCATCCAAATTATTTTCATTTAAATAATTTTCTATACCATACACTTTAGAAATTTGATTAGCCATTAAAGCCTTTATTTGTATTTCTATTTCAAGAGAATATTTTAAAAATGTATATTTTATATTTTTATCAAAATTGTATAAAGCAAATATTTCATCAAATGATACATTATTCTTATAACTTCCATCTTCGTTTTTAAAAATAGTTTTATAACTGTTTACAATTGAATAATATGTATACTTTTCTATCTTTTTTAATGCATCTTCTTTATTAGGAATTTTTACATTTTTAGAAATCAAATGTTCTAATAATTCTTCATTTGTTTTATATTCTTTCATAATATTTACCCCCTCTATATGAAAAATGACCCAGGGCTTCTAAAGTTTCCTGAGTACCACTCGATATAGAATATACCATATTTCTTTTATAAATTCAATATGTTTTTATGAATTTGTTAAATTATTACTAATTAACAAATTCATTCTATTTTTTTGGGAATATAGATATTTTCTCATATAAAAGAAAAAAGACTAAAATATACTATGAAATAAGCAATTATAGTCTTTAATTTATATATAAATATCAATAAATAATGGTTTGGAATAAATTTTAATTTTTCACAAACTCCCAAATTTCCTTTTAAATACGGGCTTTATCAATATTTTTAATTTTTACTCCCGTTTTTGATTGCGGCTTGAGCAGCAGCAAGTCTTGCAATAGGTACTCTATATGGAGAACAAGATACATAAGTAAGACCGATGTTGTGACAAAATTCAACACTTGAAGGTTCTCCCCCATGTTCACCACAAATACCAAGTTTGATATCAGGACGAACACTCTTACCTTTTTCAACAGCCATTTTAACTAACTCACCTACACCAGTTTGATCAAGTTTAGCAAATGGATCAATTTCATAAATTTTATTTTGATAATAACTATCCAAGAATTTAGCAGCATCATCTCTAGAAAAGCCAAAAGTCATTTGAGTTAAATCATTAGTTCCAAATGAGAAAAATTCGGCTTCAGTAGCAATTTTATCTGCTGTAATGGCTGCTCTTGGAATTTCAATCATTGTACCGATATGATATTCCACATCACTATTTTTCTCACGTTTTACTTGTTCTGCTGTTTCAATAACGATATCTTTTACAAATTTTAATTCTTTAACTTCACCTACTAAAGGTATCATTATTTCTGGAACGATGTCATAACCATCTTCTTCTTTAACCTCAATAGCAGCTTCCATTAAAGCTCTTGTTTGCATTCTAGCTATTTCTGGATAAGTAACTGCAAGACGACAACCACGATGACCCATCATTGGATTAAATTCATGCAATTCACTGCATTTTTGTTTAATTTTTTGAGCAGATACCCCCATGTCTTTAGCTAGTGATTCGATTTCTTCATCTGTATTAGGTAAGAATTCATGAAGAGGTGGATCTAAATAACGAACAGTCATAGGTAGACCTTTTAATTCTTTATACATAGCTTTAAAATCACCTTTTTGGAATGGTATTAAAGCAGCTAAAGCTTTTTCTCTTTCTTCAACTGTATCAGCTAAAATCATTTCTCTAATTTTAGGAATACGATCTGCTTCAAAGAACATATGCTCTGTCCGACATAATCCTATACCTTCAGCACCAAGTTCAACAGCTTTTTTAGTGTCTCTTGGATTATCAGCATTAGTTCTAACTTTTAATTTACGATATTTATCGGCCCATTCCATAATTCGACCAAAGTTACCTGTAATTGTAGCTTCTTTAGTTTCAACATCGCCTAAATAAATTTTACCCGTATTACCATCAAGACTTATGTAATCGCCTTCTTTAAAAGTGTGACCACCAAGAGTAAAGGTTTTAGCTTCTTCATTAATTTTAATTGCACCACAACCAGCTACACAACAAGTACCCATTCCACGAGCAACAACAGCAGCATGGCTAGTTCTTCCTCCACGAACAGTTAAAATACCTTGACTTGCTACCATACCTTCAATATCTTCAGGTGTTGTTTCAAGTCTAACTAAAACAACTCTATCTCCTTTACCGCCTTTTCCTTCTCTTTTGGCATCTTCAGCAGTAAATACTATTTTACCAGCAGCAGCTCCAGGAGAAGCTGGAAGTCCCTCACCAATAACTTCAGCATTTTTTATTGCATCAGAATCAAAAGTTGGATGTAGTAATTGATCTAAACTCTTTGCTTCAATTCTTAAAACAGCTTCTTCTTCACTGATCATTCCTTCATCAACTAAATCACATGCAATTTTAATAGCAGCATGAGCTGTTCTTTTACCATTTCTAGTTTGTAAGAAGTATAGTTTACCATTTTCAATTGTAAATTCCATATCTTGCATATCACGGTAATGATCTTCTAATTTTTGAGCAAGCTCCATAAATTCTTTATAACATTCTGGTAAATCTTCTTGAAGTTTAGTAATTGGTTGAGGAGTTCTTACCCCTGCAACTACATCTTCACCTTGAGCATTAATTAAATATTCACCGTAAATGCCTTTTTCTCCTGTAGCTGGGTTTCTTGTAAATGCTACACCTGTTCCAGAAGTATCACCCATATTACCAAATACCATTGATTGAACATTAACTGCAGTACCCCAATCGCCAGGAATATCATTCATTCTTCTGTATACAATTGCTCTTGGATTATCCCATGAACGGAATACAGCTTTAACTGCTCCAAGCAATTGTTCATGAACATCTTGTGGAAATTCTTCTCCATTCATATTATCTTTATATACTTTTTTAAATCTTTTAACTAACTCTTTTAAATCATCTGTTGTAAGTTCATTATCATATGTAACACCTTTTTCATGTTTTAATTCGTCGATAATTTTTTCAAAATAACTTTTTGGAACTTCCATTACAACATCAGAATACATTTGAATGAAACGTCTATAAGAGTCATATGCAAATCTTGGATTATTAGTTTTTTTAGCAAAACCTTCAACTGATTTATCATTTAAACCTAAATTTAAAATAGTATCCATCATACCTGGCATACTAGCTCTTGCACCACTTCTAACAGATACTAAAAGGGGCATTTCTTCATCACCAAATTTTTTGCCAACCATATCCTCTAATTTCTTTAATGCAACATTAACTTCTTCTAATATTTCATCACGTATTACTTTACCATTTTCATAGTAATCTGTACAAGCTTCTGTAGTAATCGTAAATCCTTGTGGAATTGGCAATCCTAAATTTGTCATTTCAGCTAAATTTGCGCCTTTTCCTCCAAGTAGCTCACGCATGTCTTTGTTGCCTTCATTAAATAAATAAACATATTTTTTTGCCATTTTTTAAGCCTCCTAAAAAATATTTTATCATATCGATAAAAAACTTTAAAATAAACTTTATAATTTTGACATTTATTGACGCTTTTTATTGGGATGACAGGCTAAATAAGTATTTCTAAGTCTTTCATTACTAACATGGGTATAAATTTCAGTTGTATTTAAATTTTCATGACCAAGCATCTCTTGAACACTTTTTAAATCAGCACCATTATCTAATAGATGAGTTGCAAAAGTATGTCTTAAGGTATGAGGAGAAATTTTATGATTTACTTTAGATTCTTTTATTATTTTATCAATAATATATTCGATACTTTCCCTACTTAATTGTCCTCCTAATTTATTAATAAATAGGTAATTAATAGGTTTTTTTATAAATTCATTTCTAACATTTAAATATTTTTCTAAAATATTTTTACAAGGTAGTCCAAAAAAAACTATTCTTTCTTTATTACCTTTACCTAAAACTTTGATAGTCATATTATTTAAGTCAATATCATTTAATTTAATATTTGATGCTTCACTTACTCTTATTCCAGATGAATATAATAATTCAAAAATACATTTATTTCTTATATCATTTTTATCCTTTTCTTCTATAGATTCTATTATTTCATCTACTTCAATAATGCTCAAATAATTGGGTAATTTTTTAGGTACTTTAGGATTTTTTATTCTTCTATACAAATTATCATTTAAAACTTTTATTTCTACTAAATAATTATAAAAACTTCTTAAAGTACTTAAATGGCGGGAAATTGTTTTATTACTAAATTTTAATTCATCTAAATATTTCAAATAGTTTATGACATCACTTTTATTCATATTTAAATAATTATAATGATGTAACATTAAATAATCTTTATAAGTTATTAGATCTTCTTCATAACTAATTTTTGTTAAATCACTATAATTTAATTCACTTTTTATATATTTCAAAAAATTTTCAATAGCTATTTCTATTTTCATAAAACAATTATACAACAAAAAAAGTCAAAATTCTATGCTACTTAAGCTACTTCTTCTGACTTTTCTAATTTCCTAATTTTATCATTTTTTCTTTTGTCTATTTCATCACTTATCATAAAATAAATACTTCTTGCTTTAGCATACGGTATTTTTTCAATTAAATTTAGAACTTCTTTATAGTTATTTATATCTAATGCTAATTTAAAATTTTTTAAATATTCTGAAAATAATTCAGCAGGTATTATTTTCTCAATTATTTTTTTATAATATCCATATAGTTTATCTTTAAATGAACGATCTATTTCAATAATATTTTCTTTAAATTCATAAATTGCCATAAATCTTTCTTTAGTTAAGATTGGTAAATTATGTTTTAAATTACTTACTATTTTAAATGTACCATTTAAGTATTCTGGAGCCACTAAATTATTATTTTCAACTAAAATTCTTAATTCGGCTTCACTATACTTTGAAGTAAATGTATCTATAGCCCCAATTTCATTTGGATAACTTAAATCTATATTTGGAATACTATTGATTTCAATTACATTATAATCGCCATTTCTTCTTTCTAAAACTAAATTATAAATAATTATATTATCCATATATTCATCCCCTTACAAGGAGTTATATTATATCATTTATTAGATTATTATGTCAAATTTTTAAGATAGTTAATAGCATCTTTTAACGTCCTAACTCCAACTATATTAATATCTAGATTCCTATCTTTCTTTATTTTTAAAGCTTCTTCTAAATTTTCCATAGGGCAAAAAAATAAATCGGCTTTCTTTTTATCTGCTCCTAAAACTTTGTATTTAACACCACCAATTTCGCCAACAGAACCATCACTATCAATTGTTCCCGTTCCAACTATATTTAAACCATGGGTTATATCGTCATCTACTAAAGCATTATATATTGCTAAACTCATCATTAATCCACCACTACTACCTGATTCATTATTTTTCATTTTTATATCAACTGGTATTTCAGTTTCAAATTCATAAGTGGTTTTTAGGGCTATACCTATTTTTAAAGTATTATCAATATCTAAATATATTTTAGCTTTTCTTTTAGTTTCTTTATTATTATTTATAACTATTACTTCTACTTCATCACCAATATTTAAATTATTAATTGCTAATTTAATATCATCTAAATTATTAATATCTTTATCATTAACACTTATTATTTCATCACCAATTTTGATATCAGTATTAGCTTCTTCACTTATATAAGCAACTGTATTAATTGTTTTAGTTATATTTATTTTTGCACCAGCCTCATTAAAAGCAGCTATTTTAGCATTATCTATACCTTCATTTAAATAAATTTTACCTATTGCAATTGTATCTTCATATGAATTTTCACCAGTTATTTCACTTAAAGGAAATAAATCCCAATCAGGAAGAATATAAGAAAGCAAAATAAATGCTGGAGTTCCTTTCATTGCATTAACATAACTCATTGAAAAGCTGCCTTCTTCTTTATATTTAGTATCAATATCAATTCTACTTTTTAAATCTATTGTGCCACCAGTCCTATAAATAATAAATGGTAACTCAAAATAAAACATAAATATTATAACAGCTAATACAATTAAAAATTTATAATTTTTTTTAAAAAAATCTTTAATTTTTTCATATAATTTATTAATCATTTATAACACCCTAGTTTATTATAGCACAAGTTGAGGTTATTTATGAACAGTCTAAAAAAGATATTTATAATATTTTTATTATTTTTTTCAATAGTGTTACTTTTTAAATACAATTATTTATTACAATCTTCTGTATTAACATCATTAAATTTATGGATAAATAAAGTTTTCCCTTCTCTTTTTATTATGTTTATTATTAATGATATTATTGTTAATACTAATATCCTTAATTTTCTTGATAATATATTTAGTCCCTTATTTAATAAAATTTTTAATACTTCTGGTAATACTTTTTCTCTTTTTATATTATCTACTATAAGTGGAAGTCCCACTAATGCATATATTATTAATGAATCTTTAAAAAATAAGAATATAACAAATAAAACAGCTCAAAAACTTATGACTTATACATATTTTTCTAATCCCTTATTTTTATATAATATTTTAAAATCTTCTTTTAATAATTTTATAATTTTTAAAATTATTTTCTTTCATTATTTTGCTAATATTATTACAGGTATTATATTAAGATTTAATGGTAAAGATGATCCTATAAAAATTAATAATTCAATTAATAATCAAAATATATTATTAATTATTCCTAAAAGTATTTCTAAAAGTATAAATACTCTATTAATGATTTTAGGATGTATTACTTTTTATATGATAATAAGTAATATATTAATTAAGATTACTTCCCTAAATCCTGTTTTAATTAAAGGTATATTAGAAATAACTCAAGGACTTCATTTATTAAATACTCTTAAATATAAAAGCATTTTAAAAGAGATTATAGCTATAGCATTAATCTCTTTTGGAGGTCTTTCAATTCATACTCAAGTTTTAGCTCTCATAAATGATAAAAATCTTTATAAATGTTATTTTAAAGGAAGAATATATCAAATGTTAATTAGTACAAGCACCTATCTTTTTTTCTATATAATCACTTTGCATATTTGAATTATTGGCACTATAACTAATTTCAATTGAATCATTGTTATCTAGATAAATATTTATTTTATAATAATAATTATTACTATTAGAATCTTTATTATAAATAAAATTAGCACATAAACTAGCTTTTATATCTTTTAATTCCCAGGTATATTCTTCTTTATTTGCTTTAATATAACTTAATTTATCTTCAGTAACTATTAATAAACTATTATTATTATTAGCATAATTAAATTTAATTTGTAATGCTTTATTTAAAATATCATCACTAATAGATATTAAATCATTTTGATTTAAATCATTTTGAATTTCTCTTATAAATTTTAATTTATTTATTTCATAATTATAAGTATTTTTATTATTTATTTCTTCTTTTTTTACTATATTTATTAAATATAATAATGAACTAAGTACACTTGCTACTAAAATAATGGTTACTAATATTTCAGTTAATGTAAATCCTTTATTGTTTTTCATATTCAACCTCATCATTAAAATATACCTTACATTCATTGTATTCATCTGTTACTATATTAAAGGCATTATTATAATATGTAATCATTGTATTTACATTTTTGTTGACGCATTCATATGTAAAATCTTTATTTGGATAATTTAATGTTTTTAAATTATTATTAAAAAATTCAATTGAAATATTATTAAATACTTGATATGTTAAAATACATGATGCCTTATCGGTAGTATATATATTAAATAATTTAGAATTTTCATTAAAAGTTATTTTGCCTTTATCACATGAATAATCAAGCAAAATATAATTATTTGAAGGAATATTTTGAACTTCTTTTTTATCAGTCCCTAATTCATTTATTGTGTATAATTTAAAATCGACTTTACTATTTTTTTCTATTTTCGTATTAATAAAACTTTCTTTTATTCTTATTTTATATTCATCTAATAAATGATTATTGTTTTTATAATTAGTAATCATAAATGTTAAAAAAGTTAAAAATATTAAAAAGAATGTATATATTAATCCCATTGAAATAAAACCATTTTTTTTCATTTCACACACTTACCCAACTATAATAAAAATCATTATATTCTACTATTAAAATTTTTGCTGCATTAATATTTTTTTTAATAGTTCCTATATATTTTTGAAAAGAATTCGATATTTTAATATTGCAATCATAAGATGCTAAACAAGATTTTAAATCATTTAAATAATTAATATCAACTAAAATTATATTTTTTATTTCAAAATCTTTAACTAATTCTATAAAATAATCATTATTAAATGGTTTTTCATTTAAATTTATTAGTTTATATTTTTCAATATTTAGATTATTCAATGTATCTTCATTATAACTAAAAAGGGCTGTTTTTAAATATTCAGTTCGATAAATATAATTTATTTCATCATATTTTATTTTGGCTTTTTCATTAGAAAGAATTTTTTTAAAAGAACTATATATTAATAATAAAGATGATGTTAATATGACAATAGCTAATATGCTTTCTAAAAAGATAAAACCATTTTTATGCATATAACACCTCTTTCTATTTATATTAATTATATCTTAAAGATGATGTTTAAGCAATTATAAATGAATTTAGTATTGCTTTTTTAATATGATTATGTTATTATAGCAGACATTCCGAGTAAAAAAGAAATGGAATATTTCGAAAACTATTTTTATATGTATCGAAAGATACAAAAACTTTAAAAAAATCTTATTAATTTAAGATTTTTTTATTTATATTTAATATCTTTTGTACTAGGTCCTTTAATACAAATTCCTTCTTTTGTAAATCGTGATGCATGGCAAGGACAATCCCAGGTTTTATCAATTTCATTAAAAATTAAACTACATCCCATATGAGGGCATTTATTATAAACTATATATTCTTGATTTTTTTCTTTATAAATTGCTAAATTATTTTTAAATTCAATATTTTCATACCAGTCTTTATTTTTATTAATTTTACTTTCTAAATAACCTTTAGAATTACTAAATAAATTAATAATTATATCTTTAGTATTTTTTAAATTAATTACTCTTAAAGGATTACATAAAGTTGTATATTTATTAACTTTTCCTAATATTAAATCACTTAATATTAAACTGGCTAAAGTTCCATTTGTCATACCCCAAGTATTATAACCTGTACCAATTAAAAATGTATTATCTTCTTTTTTTAAAGAACCTATATAAGGTATTTTATCTAAAGTTATAATATCATCATTTTTCCAAATATATTCTGCTTTTAAATTTAATTTTTTAATTTTATTTAAATGATCAAGATAATTCTTTTTTTCATTAATATTATTACTTATATTAGATGAATTAGTTAAATATATTAACCAATTTTTATGATATCTTATAGATATAGTTGGCTTTTTAGAGTTAATTGCTGTTATATCGCGTTTTTTAGATAAAGAGGCACTTATATAAGATTTTTCTATATTTGCTTTTATAGGGAAAAAATAGGGAAAAAGAAAAGATGGATAATGAGACGCAATTATTATTTTTTTGGCTTTTATTTTAAAATTATTGGCTTTACAAATATAATATTCTCCTTCTTTTAATATATTTGTTATTTTTGTTTTCTCATATATTTTTTTGTTACTTTTTAAACAAATTTCTTTTAAAGCAAGTAAATATTTTACAGGATGAAATACATAAGTATTTATTGCTTTAATTGCATAAAGATAATTTATATAAGGTATTTCTTTATTTTCTTCTTTTATATTAGCTCCAAAACTATTTAATAATTCTTTTTCTTTTTTTATTTTCTCTATCTCATTTTCTTTATTTGTATAAAGATATGAAGTAACTTTTTCTAAATCACAATTAATTTTTTCTTTTTTTATTATTTCTTTTATTTTATTAATTGAATCAATTTGTGATTCATAATATAGTTTTGCTGTTTCATAATTATATTTTTTTAAAATATCACTATAAATTAATTCTTGTAAATAATTAATTTTTCCTGTTGTATGGCCACTTAATCCATGAGCAATTAATGAAGCATCGGCTAAAATAATATTTAATTTACTATTTTTCAAATTATATAAAGTAGAAAGACCTGTTATACCTCCACCAATTATTAATACATCACATATTTGATCTTTATTTATAATTTCATAATCTAATTCATTATAGCCTTCTAACCAAATACTTTTATTTTGCATACTATCACCTTTATTATTATGCTAATTATTATTTAATTTAAACAAAGAAGAGAAATAAATTCTCTTCCGGGTTAAAGTCTATGAGGTTTTTTACGAGTTTTCCTTCTCGAACTAACTCCATTTATTTAGAAACCACAAAGGGTCTTGAGGGTGATCCAGCGCCCGAAGAAATCTCAACCGAGCTTGTCAGGTACATTACAGGACGGACTCCATAGGATCCGTTCAGAAGACCAAACATAAAGGTTCCATCCTTGTATACATCCCAACCGTAGAGTCCCGAAGGCCCGCTATCGTCGTAGGCGAACCCTCTGGAGGTCAGCGCCCACCAACTCACACTTGAATCCCCACCATTTTGCGTTATATTTAGCCAACTTTGATCACATTTTTTAAGCGAAGCGCACTCCATCTCCGAGGAGTCTACACCTTCGCGCGTGTACGAAAACAAAAAATCATGTAGATATAATAACCCCACTTTGGCAGTAATCCTCTGGGAAGCGGCCCACGGTCCAGTAACAGGAGTAATTCCATTCGAAAGGTATCCCTGATTAACGGATTTCTGGCCAGTCTCAGCAAGATACATGTCCATAGCTTTTCCTTCAAACGCTATAGCTCCGTACCACCAGGAATGGTCGGAAATCTTTCTATACCAAACGTTTGATGAAGATGAAGACATATATGAATAAGCACTACTATTTACAAATAAATTTGTATTACCAGTAGCTCCAGTCTCGGTTCCATTACTCGTTCCGTTTAATCTTTTAAACAACAATGACTTAGGCCACGAACAGGAGTCGTTAGTGCATTCAGTACTATCATAACCATTATTCCAAGAGAAACGGTCCTTACTTTTTTCTTTTATAAATGTATTTTTTATAATCTTCAATTCTCCACCTCCAGTCACCCCAATTATTCGATACATATAATCACTTGTTATATCACATGTTGTGCCATTTCCAAAACAAATATAATTATTTACATCATCCTTTGTTCCAACAAAACGATACATATCACCTAAAATCTCTGTACTTAATCCTTTTGGTTTATATTCAATTAATCCTTTTCCTGTTCCACTATATGATTTAATTAATGTTTCATAATTTGTTCCATTTATTACTGATGATGATCTTCCTGGAACATCATATACATATGCTTGAATTGTATATGTATTTCCTGCTGATAATCCTGTTACTGTACATGTTCCATCTGCTGATGCTTTTGTCCAACCACTTGCTCCACTTTTCCTACAATACATCTTACTTGTATCTATTCCATTTGTATCGGTACCACCTACTGTTACTGTTATACTTGTCTCTGTTGCTGATTTAAAACTTATTTTTGCTGTTGGATTTGTCTTATCTACTTTTATTAATGTTGTTGTACTTCCACTACATCTTCCTGATTCATTACATGCCCTTGTATATGTATTACTATTTCTATCACTTCCATATTCACTTGTTATATAACTATTTGCATTAGAATTACTATATGTACTCCATGATCCACTTGTACTATCTCTATATTGCCATTTTGATATCTTATTATTTACTTCATTTGATGTTACTCTTAATAAAATATCATCTATATTCCATTGTCCATTTGTTCCTGATACTCCTAAATGTTTTATCTTATAACTTAATCCACTGGAACTTCCTATATCAAATCTTACTTGTTTCCATGTTCCATTTGCAGTTATTGGTAAATATATTTTTGTTTCTCCTGCATTTAATGTCCCTTTTACTGAATTTCCTTCACTATATCCACCACTTGATGTTGCATAAAATACTTGTACTGGTATACTTTGACTTATTGATGATGATAACTCTATATAAAATCCATTTACGCCACTTATATTTCCTATATTACTAAATATTATTTGAGGGTCTCCATTATTTGTTGTCCATGTTCCATTTTCACCAGCATTACTACTATAACCTGCAACTGTATAATTTCTACTTCCCCATATATCATATATTTCTACTACACTCGGTGTTGGAGGATTACTTTTATTTAACGTTATTGTATAATTACTACTTCCTATATTATTTGCTCTATCTTTTAAATAAAGATACATCTTCTTACTTCCTTCGGTATTTTCTAATGCTGGCGTTGTTCTTGTTAATGCTGTTGATGATGGTGGGGTTCCTGGTGATGTTATCCATCCACTAGTTACAGTACCAGTGCATCCTGAACTACTATTACTTATACAATAACTTACTACATCTGTTGCACTCCATTTCATACTATATGTTACTGTATTTGTGTGAGTATATTTACTTCCATCACTTAAGGTTTGTCCACTTTCAGCAGTACCCGTCATACTAAATGATGTTATCGTTGGTGATGTTGTATCTAATATTATTGCTTTATTTGATGTATTTGCTACCACTGAAGATACATTATTGGCTCTATCTTTTAAATATGCATTTATTGTTTTACTTC
>CANRDZ010000035.1 GCA_947629465.1 uncultured Bacilli bacterium
GTAATATTCTTCTTTTTCACTATCCCAAATACTTCTTATTTCTTTACCATCAAAAAGATTTGAAATTGTTTCTAATCTGTTATTCAAAATGGCCACCTACTTTCTTATTTTTATTAAGGGTTACAATTTCGTAATCACTTCTCTAATTTTAATAATTTTCACCAAATTTTAATGAAAATGTGTAAGATTAAATTTAACGAAAAGTCTTTATTTATAAGGGTTTATAACGGGGGTGCAATAAATCGTAATCAACCAGTTGATGTTTGTTTTATTTTCATTCATTTTTATCACTTTCATAAATTATTTAACTTCTTCTATTTTTTCTTGTTCCTTATTTTCCAATTTTTTCTTTTCTTTTTCAAGTTCTTTTAAACTTTTTATAGGTGTCGGCATTTCTTCAGGCATCATTCCACCAATATCTTCTATAGCTTTTCGCACCTTTTTTCCGACTTCATAATGAACAGCCTTGGCATTATTTTCTCCTTGAACATTATCTCTAATTAATCTTTGTTTTGTTTGATTTATTCTAAATAAATTTGCAATTAGTTCATCTTCATTCATATTATCTAATATATCTTCTCTATAACGTAATTTTTTTCTTTTAAATATATCATCAGCTGTTTCTCCATTATATAATCCTCTATAACCAGCATTATGAAATTCTGCCATATTTTTGACTCCAGCAGATGAAGCAACTTTTTGGAGTGTATAATTACATTGTCTAGTTAACTTTCTTTGAAAAAATCTTTTTTCATCATCTGATAAAGATTCATATACTTGTTCTGTAATTTCTTGTTTCCTTGTTTGAATAGCAAAGTAAGTTTGGCCCAAAGCAACAACTTCCTTACTTGGATCAGCATTTTGAACTATTAAATAGCATGCATATCTTGAAAGTCGATACTCAACAATTTTCCTTTTAGCTGTTTTTCCTAATTCTATCATTTTGTTGACTTCAACAAAATGATCTAATACATTAAAATTACTATTTTTACAAGATATTATGGCTTTATCTATTACTATTTTAAAATTTCTCCATTCCTTATAATCTAATGCTTTTTGTAATTCCCTAGCATACCAATATGTATTTCCATAATCATCTATATGTTTTATACTTTCAAAAGTATTATCAGTATATTTATTATCGATATCTTTATTTACAATCTTATTATCTTGTTTATTTACCATAAAAGTCACTTCCTTTCTCTATTTTTTTTAAATTTTTTTCTTAATCTGTGATCAAGAGGTTGGTAAGGTATTCCCATAAGTGAATTTATATTTTTATTTTATCACTTACATAAACTTTACTTAATAAATTACTTAAATATTATTTTAACACTTTAACCTGCAATAATATATACATTAAATAAGTTAATTCTTATATTTAAAAATTGTAAACATAAAATCATGTTTACAATTTATTTACAATATCATATTATCATTTATTTTTTTAAAATAAGGCCTTCATAATTTAAAGTATTATTATTTTTATCATATTTTAATCGTATTACATTATTATCATAATAACTATAATAATAACTATATTGATAATTTATTTCTACTTCTTTACTTTTACTTATATAAGACCAAAAGCAACTTCTTATATTATTAGAAAATCCTTCTAAATCACAAGAGCCATCTTTATTTAAAACGACAATATTATTACTTGAATAATAAGTACCAGCAATTCTTCTTTCATTTCCAAAAGCAAAAAAACCAAATTTAATAATACCTATTAACAATATTACTATTAGTAAGCCTAATATAATATACATTAAATAACCATGCATTGATTCATTTAAAAGATTTTTTTCTTCATATTCATTAGTAATTTTTTCTTTATTATTAGTAATTAATTCAACCAATTTATCTTTAAATTCTTGATTATTCCATGTCCAAAATATTAAAGGAAATCTATGATATTGACAAATTATAACTGCTCTAAATATCCAAAATAAATTTAATGTACTAACTTTAGTAATTTTTTCTAATGGAATACTATCTTCACTTCTTTTAAAAGGAAAATAATGTTCTCTATAAACTTCTGCTTTAGTTAAACATAATATAGTTTTTACAGCACAATTATAAAACCAATTTAAAAATAAATATAATACAATTAAAATGACTATTAAAACAAATTCAAGAAATACTCTTTTAAAAAAACCATATCCTAAACTACTAATAGGACCACTAAAAACTGATATTGTTCCAAAAACAAAAACTAATCCTAAAATAGTTAAATAAATTTTATCTAAAACACTTATAAACAAAACTCTTGAAGTTACGATAACTTTTGCTTTTTTTCCATCTTTCTTTTTTTCTTTAACTTTGGCTTCTACTATTTCATCCTTACTTTTTTCATTATCCATTTTAGCTATCCTCCTTAAATTAATTTTACTTTTAGTATAATTTATTGTCAAGAAATAAATTATATAATTTTTTATAAAAAAGAACTAAACACATATGTTTAGTTCACTTTACCAAATTTTTTAAAAGGAAAAATTATAAAATCAACAATTCCCTCAATTTCATCTTTTTTGATAATGCCTAATACTCTACTATCAAGAGAAACAGTTCGATTATCGCCCATTAAAAAATATTCATCTTTACCTAAAGTTAATTCTTGAAAATTACCAGTTATTCCTGTTGCATATGGATCTTCCAATACTTCACCATTAATATATAATTTATCATTACTATATTTTATAGTTTCACCAGGAAGCCCAATAACTCTTTTAATTAAATTATCGCCTTCAACACTTTTATTTACTACAACAATATCAAATCTTTTATAATTAGTATCATATTTTTTTAAAATCATTATTTCATTTCCTAATAAAGTTGGATTCATACTGCTCCCTTGAACAATAATTGGAGTTATAATAAATGTCCTTAACAACATAACAAGAGCAATAATGATTAAATATGGGGTTATTTGTTTAATTATTTTCATCCTAGTTCTCCTCTTTTATATGAAAAGAAATTAAGGCTAATACCTTAATTTCTTTCTTTAACCTTATAGCCTTTACGCATTTTCTTAATAAAGTTAAGTTTACTTCTTCTAACCATTCCTTTTTTGATTACAACAATCTTATCAATAGTTGGTGCATTAACAGGGAATATTCTTGTTACCCCAACACCGCTTGAAGTTTTACGTACAGAAAATGTTTCAGAAACACTTCCACCTTTTTTAGCTATTACTAAACCTTCAAAAGCTTGGATTCTTTCTTTCTTACCTTCTTTTACCCAAACATCAACACGAACTGTGTCTCCTACACGAAAATCAGGAATGTCTTTACGTATTTGACGAGCATTAATTTTGTCTACTAAATTAGCCATCAGATACACTCCTTTCTAAATAATTTTACCTGTAATCATTAATATATATTTTATTTAAGCGGATTACATACCTCTTGGGTTTCCTAAAGATTATAGCACATTTTTTTATAGCAAGCAACTATTTTTGTGATTTAATCTGTAAATATTTGAACCCAATAATTGTTATTATTAAATTTAAATAAACCAATACCAATTTTTTTAAAATCACTGTTAATCATATTTTTATAATGATTAACAGAATCTCGCCATCCCTTCGTAACTAATAAACCACTATTATAGCCATGAGCAATATTTTCACCCATTTTTTTATAAAATATGTTTAAATTATTAGCCAAATTAGTACAATTACTACCATCTATTCTAGTATGACTAAATAAATCAGTATAAGCCATTTCTATTGCTCTTATTGTAGCTAAAATATTTAAATCATAATTCATTTCTAAATTATCTAATCCTACTTCTAATCGATAATTATTTGTATAATCAACTATTTCTTTATAAATATCTTCATTATTTTTTACTATATCCAAAGCTATCTTTTTTAAATCAGCAACTGTTGCATGATAATTAGTACTATCAACTACTTTTTCAGCTTTAACTTTAATTTTTTCACCATTTTTAATTTGATAAGTTATTTCATTATATAAAATACTTCCAAAATTATCTTCTAAAACTTCTTTTTCTTTAAAATAAGCCAAAGAATCTTTATTACTAGCTAATTTTTCATCTTTATTTGTTTCATAAGAAACATTTGCCTTATTAACATTATTATCATCTTTTACTACTTTATCATTTTGATCGTCATTTTTAAAATCACCAACAGTTGAATTAAAATAAAAATCTTTTTCAATTACTTGATTATCATTTTGATTATTACTATTAATATCATTTAAAATATTAAACGCAATTATTCCACAAAGTAATAAAGTCCATAATCCTAAACCCCAAATAATAATTTTATCTTTTTTCATAAAAAAATCCCCTACTATTACTATATCCAATTTAATTATATAGTTTTTTAGAGGATTATTCAATCTTTTTTTATCTACCTCGTTCTTTATTAATAAAAGGAACTTTTTGTTCAAGTAACATTAACATATTTAAATATTTATCTAATAATTCTTTACTTATAAAGCCAAAATATTTAACTAACAATAAAGTTCTTAAATCATTTATTTTAACTAAAGCTAATTCACAATCTGAAGGATTAACATCATCTTCATTTTTTAAATTCATAACTAAATATAATAAAGAGCGATATTTTTTATTAAAATTTGTTTCAATTATATTTTCAATTATTTCTTGATCATAAATAGTAACTTTTATATTATCATTTTTTTTATTTAAAGTAAGACCATTATTATCATCAAATTCGACTATTTCCAAATCACATTTTATTTCTTCAAATTTAATCATTTTTTTTCTCCAAAAGATCTGGTCTTCTTTTTTTAGTATTTTTAAGTTGTTCATTTAAACGATATTCTTTAATTTTTTCATGATTACCACTAAGTAATACTTCTGGAACTTTCATTCCTCTAAAGTCAAAAGGTTTAGTATAAGTTGGATAATCAAGTAAATTATCAGTATAAGAATCTTCTTTATAAGATTCTCCATTTATAACTCCATCCAAAAGTCTAACAACAGAATCAGTTATAACCATGGCAGGTATTTCACCTCCAGTTAAGATATAATCACCAATACTTATTTCTAAATCGACAAAACTTCTAATTCTTTCATCATAACCTTCATAATGACCACAAACAATAATTAAATGTTTATATTCTTTTAATTTAAGAGCAACATTTTCTTTATAAGATATTCCTTGAGGACATGTAAGAATTACTAAAGAATCTTCTTTTTTTAAATCTTCAATAGCTCTAACAACTGGTTCACACATGAGTACCATTCCCGCTCCTCCTCCATAAGGAGTATCATCAACTTGTTTATGTTTATTTAAAGAATATTTTCTAAAATCAATTATATTTATTTCTACAATTTTTTTATTAATTGCTCTTTTAATAATTGATTCAGTAATAAAACCATCAAACATTTTTGGAAATAAAGTTAAAATATCTATTTTCATAATATTAAATTACTTCCCCCTTTCGTAATTATTTTTTTATTTTGAAGATCAATTTTTAAAATAAATTCATCTATATTTGGAATATAAAAAGTTTTTTCTCCTTTAACTTTTAATAAAACATTATTAACATTTTTCTCATAATCAATAACTATACCAATTAAATTATTATCATCATATACTTGAAAACCAATTAAATCATTTATTAAATATTCATCACTTGCTAAATTTAAATCTTCTCTTTTAATATAAATATTATATCCTTTATATTTTAATACTTCATTTATATTACTATAACCAGAAAAACTAATTAAATCATAATTCTTATGAATTCGATAAGTATTTATTAATTCTTCTTTTTTTTCTTCAGTTATATATACTTTTACTCCTTTAACAAATACTTTATTTTTATATTCAAAATCTGATTTTACTTTTAATTCTCCCTTAATTCCAAAAGTATTTATTATTTTACCAATATATATATAACTATTCATGATTAACCTCATACATTAAAATACTTGCTGATACTCCTGCATTTAAACTTTCACATTTATCATTCATTTTAATATAAGCAAATTTATCACATAATTTTTTAACATCATCAGATAAACCCATACCTTCATTACCAATTACAATAGCACATTTTTTAAATTCTATTTGCCGTATATCAATTCCATTTTTAACGTTTGTTCCAATTATTAAATAATCTTTAGACAATTTTTTTATAAATTCTTTTATATTACATCTAATAATATTAATATTAAAAATCATTCCTTCACTAGCTCTAATAACTTTAGGATTATATAAATCAACTGTATTATCACTTAAAATTATTGAATCAAAATTAAAAGCTACTGCACTTCTTATAATAGTTCCTAAATTACCTGGATCTTGAATATTATCTAAAATAATTATATTACCTAACACATCTCTTGTTTTTAGCATATTAGAAACCCCAATTGTATTAGCACTACTTTTTTGATCAGAAATTTTTTTCATAATTTTATCATTAACATAATAAGTTGGTATATCATATTTTTTATTTTGATCTATAGTAATTATTTCCTTTAAAGTATTATATTTTAAAGCTTCATTTATTAAATGATCATCTTCAATTAAAAAAAGTTGATATTCATCACGATATTTTTTTTGCTTTAATTTTTCCCACATTTTAACTTTTTCATTATTAATACTTGTAAGGTTCATAAATACACTTCCAAACTACTCTTATTTTACTAAACTATTTTAAGATTATCAACTTAATTTTTTACCATTACTTCTTTTAAAAACTAAACCATTTTCAATATAATAATATGACTTTAAACTAGGAAATTCTTTTAATAAAAAAGGCCTTTTTTTAATAACATCCTCAAATTCTTCATCAATACTAATTAATTTTCCCTTTATTTTTCTTTCTTTTTTAAAAAATTCACTCTTTATTGCCTTTAATTTTTTTAAAGCATCCTCATCATCAAAAGTAAATCCTAAATTTCTAATAAATATTTCATTTAAATACATTTCATATTGTTTCATAATATTACCTTTTAAATATAAATTAACAAAAAATAAACCAAAGGAAAATAAAAAAAAGAACTAATATTTTAATTTTTTACGTCGTTCTTTATAATCTGGTAAAGCCATTTCTACAATATGCCAAAAATTTTTACTATGATTTCCTTCATAAAAATGAGCCATTTCATGAATAATTACATAATCTATTAAAGAAACATCTTTTTTTAATAATTCACTATTTAAAGTAATAATTTTATTTTTAGTATTACATACTCCCCAACGAGTCCGCATTTTTCTTATTTTCAATTTAAATTCTGGTAAATTATTAAAACACTTTTTACAAATTTCAATTTCTTCATTAAAAACTCTTAATAACTCATCATTATAAAATTTTTCTAAAGCAAGTTCATCATGGCAAGTTATTTGATCATCTTCAATTTTAATATCAGTAACCCGATTATCAAATATTACTTTATATTTCTTCCCTAAATATTTAAATAAACCATCTCTATTACTTCTTTCAACAGCATCTTCATACATTTTTAAAATAGCATTAGAATTTTTAGTAATCAAATTTTTTACTTCTAATTCACTAATAAATTTTGGCGCCGTAATAATAAGTTTACAATTTTCATCAAAACGAAAATAAAGATTTTTATTATCTTTTCTAATTACTTCATATTCAATTATATAATCATTTAATTTAAACTTCATTTTATTCACCACTTAATTCTAACATATAAACAATTATCTTACAAATTCATTTAACCAAAAATAATCTTTATTTTTAAAATCACAAACAAATAAATTATCACTCATTAAATAATTAACTAAAAAAGTTGGATTTATTGCGTCACTTTTAATATAAATATGTGATTTATAAACCTTTAAATAACTATTTTCTGGTCTATATTTATTTTCTATAACATGAACATTATCTTTATAACTATAATATCTATTATCTTTGAATAAATTATTAATTCTCTTATTTAAATAATTAACATCAAATGTATCAAAAATATCATTAAATACTTTAAAAGATAAATCTATATTATTTGAATCTATATAATATAAATCATCAATCATTTTATATAAATTATAAGGTATTTCTTTAGTTAAAATTGATATTTCTTTTTTTATTTTAAATATATAAAAACATCTCATAAAATCACCTTACAATTATTATATAAAATCAAATATAAAATAATTGTAAACTTTTGTCGACAAATTTATTTTTTTAATTCTTCTATTATTTTAGCTTTTAAAGCATCCATATTTAAAGCAAAATATTTAAGTTTTTCTTCTTTTGAACCACCAACAAAAAAATCATTTATTTTAAATATACATTCTTTATTTGAGGCATATTTATCTAAATAAGAACTATTAAATTCTAATGTAAATGTTTTAATATCTTTAGGTAATAAAATATTTTGATATTTCTCACTTTGCTTTTCAAATAAATTAGTAGACACTAAAGAAACTACTCTCATATTTATATTATAATTTTTTAATTCTTGATTAATTTTTAAGGCATAGACTACCTCACTACCTGATGCAACTAAAATAGCATCTATATCACCTTCTTGTTCTTTTATAATACGATAAGCACCCGCAATTACATACTTTTCATTAGTTTCTTTTAAGCGTGGCGTAATATCATTTCCTAAAACAATTATTGAAGGATAATCTAATTTACAAATTGAATCATATACTCCAATTATTTCATTAATATCGCTTGGTCTATAAACTATAATATTAGGTATTCTTCTTAAATTATCAATTAAATTTAAAGCATTATATTCATTATTTTCATAAGTATTTAAAAAAGAATCATTAGTAAATATATAATTGACATCTAAATTATTAATACTACTTAATTTTATAAAAGGCTCAACAAAATTTTCATTTATTAAAGGAGTACTTAAGAAAATTTTAAATCCTAAAGAAGCAAGACCACAACTAACTCCACCCATAGCTAAAATTCTATTACCAAATAAAATATTTCTACCTAATCTATTTTCTTTATTTAATATACTAGATTTATTAATAGAAGCTAAAGTATAAATAAAATTATCATTACTACCGCATAATATAAAAGGACTTTTACTAGCTAAAACATTTAATATTTTATTATTACTCTTTAATAATTCTTCTTCATAATTTTCATTTATTTTAATGTTTTCACTATTAAAATCTAAATTAATTTTTCCTTTTTCTAAAAAATCAATTATTTCTTTTATTTTTAAATCTAATATTAATTTTTGCTTTTCACTTTGATAATTTATTAAATATTTACCTAACCTTTTACTAATCATTTTATTAATTTCACTATAAGTTTGATTATCAATTATAAAAGGATTAACAATTCCAGCTTTATTTTTTATATTTAAAAGTTCATCATTAGGTAAAGGAATATTATAATTTTTATTACTATTTTCTATAGAAGATGATTTACCATAAGTACTTTTTATTATTATTACGGAAGGTTTTTTACTATCTTTAGCATCTTCAATTGCTCCATTTATTGAATTAGTTGAATCATTTATTATGGATACATTAAAATTTAGAGAAATAAAATGATCTAATAAATTATCTTTAAAAGTTTCTTTATTACTACTATCTTTACCAACTTCATCTTTAATAACAATAAATATTAAATTTTTTAAATCTTGACTACTTGCAAAACTCATTGCTTCATAAGATATACCACTCATTAATTCATCTAAAGTAACTATACAATAAGTTTTAAAATCAATTAATTTAGCTTTAGAATTTTCTATCTTCAGTAAATTTTTTAAATATTCTTCCCCTAAAGATATACCTACAGAAGATGAAATAACATCCCCTTTTATTATACTACCCATATCTACAAAACCTTTTTTAGAAAGACCACTTACGTTTGAATTAAAAGCTTTATATTCTTTTAAATCTTCCATAACCATATCTTTATAAAATAAAGTTTGACAAGTATATAATAAAGGTAATAATCTACTAGAAACTACAATTCTATCTCGATTAATAAAGTTTTTGTTATTAGGATCAAATACTAAATGATTTTTAAATAAATTATAAAAAAGATTAAGGGAAGAAAATATAATCCCTGCATCTCCACTACCTGCTTTAGAAATCATATCTAAACAAATTACTTTTATATTATTAATTATTTTGTCATCTATTTTACTCATACTGCAACCATCCTTACAACTTTTTTATCAAATTATTTATTTTAACTATTGAATCATTATTATCTAAAGTTTTTAATCTTTCTTGCATTTTCCTAATAATAGCATTATTTTTTTCTATATTTTTCAAATTTCTATTAAATGACCAGACATTTCTAACTTTAATACCATATTTTTTTCTTGAAATAAAACGTGCATTGTATTTTTCTTGACCCCCTATACCAGGAATTAATAACATAGGTACTTTCATTTCCATACATTCTGTTATTGTAGCACCTCCAGGTTTACTAATTACTAAATCACTTATTTTCATTAAATTTAAAACATCAAATGAATATCCTAAAACTTTAATATTTTTAATCTTATTTTTATTAATCCATTCTTCACATTTTTTCTTTAATTTATCATTTTTACCACATATAAAAATAATTGTTTCATTCAAATTTAATTTTGAAATAGCTTTAAAATATTTGTAATAATATGTACTCCCAGATGAAGACCCCCCAAAAAATAAATAAACTTTTTTATTATTTTTTAAATTATATCTTTTATAAATTGTATCAACATCATCTAAATTATTTATTTTAGTTATATTTAAAGGTAAACCATAAGGATATATTTTTTTACTTTGAATTCCTTTTTTTATTAATTCTTCTTTTACTAATTTATTACCAACAATATAACCATCTTCTAAATTTTTATTGCGAATCCAAAATTCATGAGATTTATAATCGGTAATAATTGTAAATAATTTACAATTTATTAAATTTAACTTTTTATAATAAGTTATTAAATTACTACAATAAAAATGACTAGAAATCGTAATATCAGGATTAAAATTGCAAATTTCTTCTTTTAATTTTTCAGAACCATATATTTTTCTAGCAAATAAATTATTTCCTAACGTTAATATTTTATGATCCATTAATTCATAACTCAAATCAAATAATAATTCATGATGATGATTTAAAACAAAATCCATAACTTTAACTGTAAATTTAGCTAAAGCATTTCCATAATTTGTAATATCTATTACTTTAATATCATAATCATTATGAATATCAAGATAATTAGCTACATATTCCGCTATTGCTTTATGACCAGAGCCATATCTAGCATACATTACTAATATTTTCTTTCTCATATTATTCCCTCATAATAATTATAAACGTATTTTAAAAATAAAACAATTAATTAATAATTTCTTTTAATAAAGATATATTACTTAAATCTTTATTATTTAAATGAGAAAACCGTACATTCAGGATAATTACTCCAAAAACTATCACCGAATAAAATATAATAATACCTCCTAAATTAATTAATGCTTTTTTCATAATTATCACTCTCTCTTTCAATTCTATATTATCAAAAACATTTGTTTGTATCAAGCGCATTTTTATTATTTTTAAAAAAATAAACATTTGTTTGACATTGTTCATAAATTATTGTAAAATTAATTTAGGAGGAAAAAATGAAAACTAAAGCATTAACCAAAAGACAAAGTGACATTTTAGATTTTATAAAAAAATATACTGCTGAACACGGATACCCACCAGCAATTAGAGAAATATGTAAAGGTGTAGGTTTATCAAGCCCCGCTACTGTATTTGTTCATATGAAAAATTTAGAATCACTAGGTTATATTAAAACGACAAGTAATAAATTTAGAACAATAGAAATACTTTGTGAAAATGAATATCTTGACACTAATGAAGATATAGTTAAAGTCCCACTCCTTGGTAAAATAACTGCTGGAAATCCAATAACAGCAATAGAACAACCAAATGAATTTTTTGATATACCGGCTTCACTTATACCTGCTAAAGAAACAGTATTTACTTTACATGTAAGTGGTGAAAGTATGATCAATGCCGGTATCTATGATGGCGATTATGTTATTGTTCAAAAGCAAAGCAATGCCAAAAATGGAGACATAGTTGTAGCCATGACAATGGAAAATGAAGCAACAATTAAAACTTTTTATAAAGAAAATGGTCATATAAGATTACAACCGGAAAATGATACAATGGATCCAATCATTTTAGATAACTGTACAATATTAGGAAAAGCCATTGGTTTATATCGTAAATTTAAATAAGGATTTTTATCCTTATTTTATTTTGAAATAAAAAAGAGAGAAATAAATTCTCTCCCAGTTAAGTCTATGAGGTTTTAACGAGTTTTCCTTCTTGGGTTAAGCCGCTACAACAAAAGGATTTGATAACGTTCCAGCTCCAATTGAAATTTTTGCTGAAGATGATAAAACAAACGTAGGAAAGACTTGGTAAGGAGATGTGACACCATTATGACCGAAATGAAGAATAGTCCGGTTGACACCATCACCCACCATGTACCAAGCACTCAAGTAACCTTCTCTCTGCTCCGGCCCGAACCCTCCTCTATCGATAAGCCAGGCATAAGTATCTTCATACGGATAGCTGGAAGTCGCACCAAGAGAGGGGTCCATCGCAGACGAGGCAAGCCACGTCGGACCTCGTTCTGCCCACGTTCCTCCTCCAGCTTTGACTGAATACAAAAGTTCATGGGCGTAAAGTAACCCTACCTTTGCAGACGTCCTTTCCCAAAGCCGATTCTCCGTATAGTAAGCAGAGTAATAAACTGCGCTAGCGGCAACACCGCTCTCCACATCATAGACAGAACTCGCTCCAGCATCCGGCGAAAGACCAAGGTATATACCCATGTCACCATAATACCAATCAATGTTTTCTATCTTTTTATACCATTCACTACTCTTTGCAACATATGGGTAATCTGCGCTATCAACAAATATATTTGATGAAGAATCCCCATTAAGCTCTTTAAATAATAAAGATGAAGGCCAACTTATTTTAATTGAATTCTGTGTATCATTCCATGCAAATCTTCCCAAAGAAGAATTTTTTATTAATTTCATTCTTCCATTAGAATCAATTCCAATAATCCTATATAAATATTTACTGCTTACATTATTTGCGCAATCGACTGATGGGTTGCTTGTTCCAAAGCAAATAAAATTATCTACAATATTTGAACAACCATTATTAGCAGCTATACAATTTCCTTGAAATCTATACAAACCAGCTTCTAAATTACTACTTAATCCCTTCGGCTTTTTACTTTGAACATACTGTCCCGCTGTAAGTTCTTTTGTTGATATTTTTTTACTTGTTTGTACATATCTTCCTGATGCATCGGTTACTCTTGCATATACTGTATAAG